>NZ_JBQKHC010000009.1:0-64711 GCF_052118485.1 Collinsella sp. LCP21S3_C7
ACTCAGCCGTTCGCCACTCGCCTCTATCCGAAGATAGGTGCCGTTCGACTTGCATGTGTTAGGCGCGCCGCCAGCGTTCATCCTGAGCCAGGATCGAACTCTCCGTCCAAAGTAAATGGGCCTCGAGCCCGTCCGGTCCTCTCAGTCATCGCTGATCGGTTCCGTTCGATTCATATGGTTCTGTTTGATAGGAAAAGGAATTTCTCGGGGCCGCCTCTCGGCGGCCTTGCGAAAAACGAATCCAAGTCAGACCATTTCAAATGGTTCGATGTCTGCCCGGATGCGACACATCATGTGTGTCCATCCTCGCAGTATCCGGTTCTCAAGGTGCACGCCTGCGCCGGTTCCCGGTTCGACCGGGCCGCGCGGCAAGGAGATATATTGCCAGACCGGAGGGGCCCGCGGGGCGGGAATCCCGCACTCCATATTTTGTTCACAAATAAATTGATCCTTCAGCTGTTCCACTGAAGTCATATCTGAAGCATCGGCTTCCGGTATTGGCGATGACCAGCTGGTTTATAGGTGTTGAGGTATCGGTCATCTCTGGTGCGCTACTTTACTCTAACGGCATCTGGTTTTGGTTTCCTGTCGGTAAAAGGCTGGTTTTGGCCGCCAGGCGTCCTTATATATAGAGAAGATCGGGTTCGAACCCGTGCACCGGCAACAAAAAAGCGGCCGGCATCCGCCAGTCGCTTTTCTATTCTATGGTGGGCCGTCAGGGGTTCGAACCCTGGACCTTGGGATTAAAAGTCCCCTGCTCTGCCAGCTGAGCTAACGGCCCGCGGATGGCATTGTACCACGGTCTGAGACTATTCCCAACTCCATTGGCCGTTCTGGAAAATCACAATTTCACGTCCATCAGGTGTAATGCCCGTAATATCGATGTCGTCCGTGCCAATCATAAAGTCAACGTGCGTGCTCGAAACGTTGACGCCATGCTCCATAAGTTCCTCTTTGGACATGTCATACCCGCTTTCGATGCACTCGGGAAAACCGACACCCAACGCAAGGTGACAGCTGGCGTTCTCGTCATAAAGTGTGTCGTAGAACAGAATGCCGCTTTCACGAATCGGTGTGTTCTTGGAAATAAGCGCAACCTCGCCCAGATGAGCAGCGCCTTCATCGGTTTCAATAATGCTCGCAAGCGTTGCCTTACCCACGCGAGCGTCATAGTCCACTACGCGGCCGTTCTCGAACTTAATCCAAAAATCGTCAACCTTATTGCCGTGGTGAATGAGCGGCATAGCCGAGTACACGATGCCGTCGGCGCGCATACGATCGGGCGAGGTGAAGACCTCCTCGGTGGGAATGTTGGGGAAGAAAGGGTGACCGTCGGGAGTTTTTCCCTTGCCGCCGGCCCACTCATGGCCTTTCGTCATTCCAATCGTCAGATCAGTTCCATTCGAAGCGGTGTAGTGCAGGCAATCAAATTGATTATCGTTTAGGAAGCGCAGGTTTTTTTCGAATGTGGCGTCATGGAGCTCCCAGTCGCTCTCCGGGTCCTGGCCATCAGCACGAGCGGTGTGCAGAATCGCATTCCACAGCTTATAGACTGCAACCTCATCGGCGTCTCCCGGGAATACCTCGCGCGCCCAAGCAGCGACCGGAGCGCCGGCGATGCACCACGGGTTAATGTTGTAGTCCAGTCCACGGCGGAAGACCTTACACTGCATGTTCCTCGCCTTAGAAGCTGCGGCAGGCTTAGCGGGATCGATGCCCTTGAGGGCAGCAGGGTCCGTGCCCTCAATAAAGATAAAGCAGGCTCCGTCCTGAGCCAACGAATCCAGCTGCATGCGCTTCCACTCGGGAGTCTGCTCAAAATAGCTTTTCTCGACATACTCGTAGGTAAGCCTCGTCACGGCATCGTCAGCCCAGATGACCGTCACGTGACCGGCACCGGCGTCATAAGCCTCCGCAACCACCACGCGCGCAAATGACGCGCACTCGACGGGAGACTGAACGACGACCTCCTGACCGGGCTTAACGTTGACGCCCTTGCGGACAACGAGACGCGCATAATTTCTAATCTTGGGCTCCAGGGACTTCATACCCTCCAGAGCCTCTTCGACCGTCAGGGCAGCTCGAATCATGTGCCACTCCATCTATCTACAGGACAGTAAAAAGGCGCGCCGCAAAAAACGACGCGCCTTATATCTTAGCGATATCTATAGGTTGTAACGCTACTACTTCTTCTTGGAGGCCTTCTTGTCCTCTTTGGCAGCCGAGCGCTCGATAATAGCGTTGAGCTTGTTATCGGACATGCCCTCGGCCTGCGCGCGATACATATTACGCAAGGGACGGATGCGCACGAAGTCGTAGATGAAGTCACCCAGAATGACGATGTAGGACAAAACAATGCCGGCCATCTGGACGGGGCTGGACACCATGCCAGCGGGAGCGAAGTACAGCGAAGACCAAATGGCCACGACGAGCACCATGCCGATAGTAAGCACGGCCCACCAGATGCGACGGCGCTTGGTGTAGTCCTCATCCTGCTTGAGAAGAATGCTCGACACCGTGTAGATGCGGTCCTCCTTGGCGCGCCGCTTAGCCTTGCGGGCGCGCTTCTCCTCTTTAGAGAGGCCCTCGAGGCTCTCGCCCTTCTCGAGCTCCTTGCGGCGTGCCTTGGATGATGCCGGCACGACGCGAACAGAACTCGCTGCCTGACGAGCTGGCTTGGCGGATGCGGCGGACTTGCGCGCAACCCCGGTAACCTCGTGGGATTGCGTGCGCTTGTTCGTGGCGCTGCGGGTACTCACTTACGCGTTCTCCTTCATGCTTGTAAACTGGGAGCCCGTGATGATCTGGAAGGCCTCGCGATAGCGCTCGGACGTGCCATCGATGACCTCGGCGGGCAGATGCGGGGTCTCCCCCGTCATATCCCAGTTGGCCTTGAGCCAATTGCGGACGAATTGCTTGTCGTAGCTAGGCTGAATCTTACCCTCCTCGTAGCTGGCGGCAGGCCAGAAACGGCTGGAGTCGGGCGTGAGGCACTCGTCGATCAGCGTGACCTTGCCATCGATGACACCAAACTCAAACTTGGTGTCGGCAATGATGATGCCACGGGTCGCTGCATACTCGGCGGCAGCCTTGTAGATCTTAAGAGACAGATCTCGGATCTGCGTGGCGATGTCCTCGCCAACGATCTCGCAGCAACGCTCAAACGAGATATTCTCGTCGTGATCACCGATCTCGGCCTTCGTGGACGGGGTGAACAGCGGCTCGGGGAGCTTGGAGGCCTCGGTCAGGCCCTCAGGCAGCTGGATGCCGCAGACGGTGCCGTTCTCGTCGTAGGTCTTCTTGCCCGAACCGGTCAGATAGCCGCGGACGATGCACTCGATAGGAATCGTCTGGGCCTTCTTAACCAGCATGGCGCGGCCTGCGAGATAGTCACGATACTCGGCAAACTCCTTGGGGAAATCCGCCGGATCGATGGAGACGAGGTGATTGGGGACGATATCGGCAAACTTGTCGAACCAGAACGCCGAGATACGGTTGAGCACCTCTCCCTTAAACGGAATTTCGTCGGGAAGAATAAAGTCGAACGCAGAAATGCGATCGGTGGCGACCATCAACAGGTTTTCGCCGGCATCGTAGATATCACGAACCTTGCCACGGGAATCCGGACGACGCTCCATCGTTGTCACGTGAGTCACTCCTTACCTAAATACGACAGAAATGCGGGTTCTTTACCGCACGTTTTCGCAAACTCGGAGCGGCAGGGACGCGGTCCCTCCTTCACCGAATAGCGAAAAGCTAGTGCTCCATTGTAGTAGATGCCGCGTCCGCCGTGTGCTCGCGGGGCAGATGAATCGTAAAAGTCGTACCCTTTCCAAGCTCCGACTCCACGGATATGTAGCCATGGTGACGCTCGACGATCTGTTTAGTTACGGCGAGGCCGACGCCCAGGCCGCCAGCTTCGCGGGCGCGGCTGGCATCGGCGCGCCAAAAACGTCCGAAGATACGCGACAGATCGTCCTTGGCAATACCGATACCGGTATCCGAAACGGCAATACTGACATGCTTGCGGTCACTGAGCACCGACACTACGACCCAACCGCCCTCGGGGGTGTAGCGCATGGCGTTGCTCATGAGGTTGATGACGCATTGCGTGATCATGTCGGGATCGGCCTCGACGACATCGTCGTGCCCCTGGGTTTCATCTGCAAAGCGAAGGCGAAGGTCACGGTCGGCAAACAGACGCTCCTGGCCGTTCACAATCGATCGCACGAACGGAACCATGTCCACCGGTTCGAGATTGAGCGGAGCCGTGCTGTTTTCCATACGCGATAGGTCGAGCATCTGCTGCACCAAACGAGCGAGGCGACGCGTCTCGGAAGCGACCGTCTCCAGATGCTCGTCGTCGGTGGGGTACACGCCGTCTTGCATGGCCTCGACCGTTGCAAGCATGGCCATGAGCGGTGTACGAAGCTCGTGTGCGACATCCGAGGTCAGGCGCTTTTCGTGCTTCATATCTTTCTCGAGCGAGGTGGCCATCTCGTCAAAGGTCTCACCCAGCTGATCGATTTCGTCATCGCCGCGCAAGCCCGTACGAGCAGACAGATCGCCGTCGCGAATTTGCTTGGCTGTGCTCGTAATACGATGAATCGGCTTGGTAAGCATGCGCGACACGAGCGATCCGATAACGACCGAGATGCAGATTGCAACAACCGCGGCAAGAGCCATGGCGTTAAAGGTCTTCTCCCTAAACGCAGAATCTGCCTTAGTGAGCAGAGCGTCGGAGCCGATAGCCCATAGCTTTACCTGTCCGACATGCTCGCCAGAGGACGTAACGATTTCGACGTTGGCAACGCTATCGGAGTCGGTGGGCGCTGACGAGACCGGGCTATGCGAGGCCTTTTTACCGCTCGAGCTGCTCGACGGCAATTCGCTCTCGCGCACATCGGCGGTCGCACTTGCCGAAGGCCATGAGTCGTCATAAACGACAACGCCCTTTTTGTTGACGACCTGCATACCCAGGTCGTCGGACACCAAGCTCGATGTCGCGACCGTGCGCAGCTCGCCCGCAGTCCAATTGCCGTTTTCCTCATACGACGTCGCAAGCTTTTCGGCAGCAGAATTGGCGATCTCGACGATATTGGAGCGCGTGTAATCCGAAAAGACGGTACCCCACACAACGGAGACAACGCCCACCAGCACCAATACCGTCATGAGCGATGTCAGGGCAAAAGCCAAAGCCATACGCGAGGGATAGCTCATCGCCGGCCGTGAATCGGAACGAGGCGTGTTCCAACTTGCCTTGGAACCCGCCTCGTTCTCCTGCTTGTGCTTTTGTCCGATTTCAAAGCGCGCAGGTGTCATATGTGATTTACCTATTTCTCGTCCGACTTATCGGTCTTGGCCGGAGCCTCGAAGCGATAACCGACGCCGTGAACGGTATAGAGCCACTTAGGCTTCTTGGGGTCGTCGCCCAGCTTGGCGCGAAGGTTCTTCACGTGGCTGTCGATGGTGCGCTCGTAGCCCTCAAAGTCGTAGCCGAGCACCTTCTCGACCAGCTCCATACGGTTATAGACGCGACCGGGATGGCGAGCAAGCGTGGTAAGCAGCTTAAACTCGGAAGCGGTCAAATCAACTTCCTTGCCCTCGACCAAGATCTTGTGGCCCGAGATATCGATGACCAGATCGCCAAAGTCGAGTACCTCAACGGCGGGCTCGTCTGCCTGGTGAGCACGACGGAACAGGGCGCGAACGCGGGCGACGAGCTCGCGCGGCGAGAACGGCTTGATCAGGTAGTCGTCGGCACCAAGCTCGAGGCCGATGATGCGATCCTCGATCTCGCCCTTGGCGGTAAGCATGATGATGGGCACATCCGAGGTATCGCGGATAGTGCGGCAAACGCGCTCGCCGGGGATCTTGGGGAGCATAAGGTCGAGCACAACCAGGTCGAACTGGTGCTTCTCGAACTCCTCGATCGCAGACTGGCCATCGCCAACGCCAACAACCCAGTAGCCCTCGCGCTCGAGATAGGCAGCGACAGCGTCACGGATCGCCTTCTCGTCCTCGACCAGCAGAATCTTTTTTGCATCTGAAGCCATAACACGGCCCCCCTGTCTCAATTAGCTAAGAACAAGCCCATTTTAACGCACCTGAGCCCACCGGGCATCGCATGGGCGCGACAGCTCGGCGGGCGGTACTCACGGTTACAATGGGCTTATTCCCCCGTTGGCGCCTTTTTAACCCCTCGGCGCTAAAGAGAGAACAGGCGAGCGGTAACCGTCTCGGGAATTCCTTGGCTATTACGCACCGTGGCATAGGTTAAAAACGTATTCGATTTTCCCGCCGTAGCTGGATAGTCGCCATATTCGAGAGCGCGGTCGGGCGACAGCAGCGAACCATAGGTTTTAGCGGAGGTATCGATCAGAAAATGCGACGCCTGAACCTTAACCAGATATTTGCCCTTCCTGCCGGCGGCGCACGCAAGCGGTTCGCGCGATAGAAATTGATACGGGCCGCCCTCGTTACCAATGTAGGTACCCATATTGCCCAGGCCGCCCACGCCGGCATAGGTCGCCTCAATGGAGAACACAAACGTATCGCCCATATATACGGCCTCGAAAGGTGATACCGACGAAGGAAGGACCAGCTGAGCCCTCTTGGTATTGTTGCCGTCCGTCAGGTCGATCGCCGTCATGCCGTAGTAGACGCCCTCGTCATTGCGCACGCGGGGTGAGATAGTCAGGATGCCATCGCTCACGCGCGGTGCAGACGCAAAGCGGCCTGTCGACTTCCAGATTGCCTCCGCTTTAGATTCATCGAGCGAACGGCGGTAGCAATATGAATCGCTGCCGGTCTTATTGCCACCGGTCGAAGGCATCTTGTACCAGATGACCGACGAGTCAAAGGCGGTAAACAGCGGAGGGTCGTAGTCCTCACCACCGCGATCAAGCTCAACGGCATTACCAGTAAGCGCCGCGCCCGACAGGGTTTGCGCATAGAGCTTCCACGACGAATTCGCGTAGTTCATCTCAACCCACGCATACACGCTATCGGTGGCGCGAACGTCGTAAAACGCATAACCGGAACCCTCGACAGGATCGTCAATCAACGTGGTGAGTGAGCCGTCCCCCATGTTGAACACGCCAAGCGTGTTGGCATGCAGCGCAGATGCGGGCGCCATCATCGCCGCAGCGTAACCGCCATCGCAGTAGTACAGCAGCGTCCCCAATGGCAACGTCCACGACGCCGTCGGCTTAAGATCAATGTCGACGGCCTCATACTCTTCGGTAATCGAGACGATCTTGGAATCATCTTTGATAACCTGCGGCTCACCGGCAGCATCATCGCTGGTGCCCGTTTTTTTCGAGCACCCCGCAAGCAGCGTGGCAGCACTCGCGGCAGCACCACCCAACACAAATCCTCGGCGCGTTACCCCATTCTTAACGCGATCAAAAATACTCATTAGGCAATCTCGGCACGCGCGGCCTCGATGGCACGCGTAAGCTGGTCGGCACAGGAGGTCTTTTTCATGCCGCACGTATTGCCGGCCAACACCTCAATCACGCGATCGGAAGAAACACCTTCGACCAATTTAGAGATGGCCTTGAGGTTGCCGTTGCAGCCGCCGGTAAACTCAACGCCCAGCACTTTGCTGCCGTCATCGGAAAGATTGAGGTGAATATTGCGAGTACACACGCCCTGGGGCTTGTAATCAAACGAAATCATGCGATCTCCTTCTCAGAATGTCATTCGAGACGACTATTATCCCCGTCTTTCCATAAATGCAACGAGGCGCTTTACCGGCAACACACATTACCAGCAAAGCGCCCTAAAAAGCTAACGTTATGCCCGAACCTACTCGAAGCTCAGCTGCTCCAGACGATCGAAGACCGTATCGATGCGGGTGAGGAAGTCCCACGGATCAAAGATCTCGTCGAGCTTCTCCTGGCTGACGGTGCAGCGCGGATCGGCCTCGAGGCGCTCCTTGAAGGTGGGGCCGGAAACGCAGTCCTGCACCTCATGCCAGGTCGCCATGGCGTTTTCCTGCACGATTGCGTAGGCGTCCTCACGGGTAATGCCCGTATCGACGAGGGCCAACAGAACCTTGGAGGAGAAGATGAGACCGCGGGTCTTGTTGAGGTTGGCCATCATGCGGGCCGGATACAGCTGGAGGCCATCGATAACGCGGATAAGGCACTGGAACATGTGGTCAAGCGCGATAAAGCTATCGGCCTGGGCGACGCGCTCGGCAGAAGAGTGCGAAATGTCACGCTCATGCCACAGGGCAACGTTGTCGAAGGCGACCTGGGCGTTGGACTTCACGATGCGCGACAGGCCACAGACCTTCTCCATGGTGATGGGATTACGCTTGTGCGGCATGGCGGAACTGCCCTTTTGACCCTTGCGGAACGGCTCCTCGGCCTCGAGTGTATCGGTCTTCTGCAGATTGCGAACCTCGGTAGCGATGCGCTCGCAGGTGGCAGCCGTGGTGGCAAGGACGCCGGCGAGGTAGGCATGATGGTCGCGGCTGATAACCTGCGTGGACAGCGGGTCGTGAACCAAACCCAGGTGCTCGCAGACATACTCCTCGACAAACGGCTCGATGGAGCTGTAGGTGCCAACGGCACCCGAGATGGCACCGAAGGCGACGTTCTTGCGAGCGTCCTCAAGGCGATCCAGATCGCGCTTGAGCTCCCAGGCCCAAGAGCCAAACTTCATACCAAAGGTCATAGGCTCGGCGTGGATGCCGTGAGTGCGACCGGCGCAGAGCGTGTTACGCTCCTCGAAAGCGCGACGTTTGCAGATCTCGCCGAGTTTCTTGACGTCCTCGATAATTAGGTCGCAGGCCTGGGTAAGCTGATAGCACAGGGCCGTATCGCCCAAGTCAGAGCTGGTCATGCCATAGTGAACCCAACGGCTGGGTTTAGGCTCGCCCTCGGGAACATCGGCGTCGATATACTCCTTCATATTGGTCAGGAAGGCAATGACGTCATGGCGCGTGACTTCTTCGATCTCGTCGACCTTCGCCTTCTCAAAGTTGGCGTGGTCGCGGATCCACTGAGCTTCTTCTTTAGAAATACCGATCTTGCCGAGCTCCGCCTGGGCCTCGCAGGCCAGAACCTCAATCTCCTGCCAAATGGCGTACTTGTTCTCGAGGGAGAAGATGTGTCCCATCTCCGGGCGGGTATAGCGATCGATCATAGCGGCTCCTTTTTGGTTATTGGCACGTTGGTCGTAACTCAACCATTGTACCGTGCGCAGGTGCAAGTATAGGCAGCAGGTATTGACCTAACATTTTGCCATTTGCTTAACGCTCACACCCTGTCGGGTTCGAGTCCGGGCACTTTATTGAAAAAAGCACGGTACCGCAGCGGTGCCGTGCTTTTATTTTTTGGAGCGGGCAACGGGACATCCGCGCATTTGCTTCGCAAATCCGCACCGGCTTCAGGCGCCTGTCGGCGCCTTCACCTGCTCGCTACAAACGCTTCGCGTTTGCTTAACGCTCGCACCCTGTCGGGTTCGAGTCCCGGCACTTTATTGAAAAAAGCACGACACCGTGATGGTGCCGTGCTTGTACTTTTAACTGGAGCGGGCAACGGGACTCGAACCCGCGAGTGTCAGCTTGGGAAGCTGATGCCTTACCACTTGGCGATGCCCGCATATGTGGGGGATAGTATAACGCGGTTGTCTTGTTTGATACAAGGGCGCTAACCCTTGTTTTACGCATGGAAAATCATCTTCTTGTTGCTCGAATTGCGAAAACAGGGACTCGAGTAACCTGTTTTACACCGTCTTCTACCTGCTTTTTTGTTTGATTATCTAAAACCGGTCTCCATTTGTTGGGAACTTGGCAAGTTCTTGGTCAGCTCGCGGTACTTACCCGTATGACCCCCGGCGCTAATCTCATCCCACGCGCCGCAATCTCCCAGCGCGGCGCACAAAGGATAAGGAGCAGCCATGTCCAATGCACCCACGCACTCTGTCCACAGCGCAATCGCAACAGCACCGCTGCTCCTATTCCTCTTGTTGTTTCTAGCCTGCGCCACGCCTGGTACCGCCTGCGCCGTCGATGGAAACGATACGCTTAGTTTTCGCACCATCAGCGATATGTGCGGACCGTTTGGCATTGGCAAGTACGAGGCACAAGACGCCTCGATTTCTTACTGCATGAACCAAGACTGCCCCGGCCCCAGCAGCCCAGGAGGACCCTGGCGGACCTACAATCAGGGTTGGACATGGCTCGACAACGAGTTTGCCGCCGTCATCTGCCATGGATACCCCTCCGCCACATCATTTGGCGGCCATAACCTAACGGCCGAACGCGCCCGCGCCGCAACCCAGATTGCCGTGTGGATGCTCAAAGGAACCACGCGCCCCGATGGCTCTTTTGCGTATACAAACAACGCCGGCGTTGCCAAAAGCGGCAAGTTCGATCAAGACGCCGAGGTTGTCGCGGCGGCGCGCTGGCTCTACGACAACGCAAAAGCCGGAAATATTAAGGCCGACCCGCATCGCGCCAGACGCTATCACGGACCCGTCTCTAACGAAGGCCGGCACCAGGATATGCTCTACGTTTTGCCCACCATCAACGTATCCTTTGAGAAAAGATCTGCAGACACTGTCATTACCAGCGGGAACGATACGTATCAGTTAGGTGGGGCGACGTTTAACATCTTTGAGGAAAACACGGACAAACACGTCGGCAGCATCAAAATGGACGGCAACGGTCGTGCACGGGCAACACTTTTGCCCAACACGGCATACTACCTAATCGAAACCAAAGCGCCGACAGGCTATCTGTCCCGACGCGATCGCATTGCCTTTACCACCGGAAAGAGCGGCGGACATGTCACAATCAACGAGCAGCCAGGTTCTATCACGCTGCGTGTCGTCAAAACCGATGCCGCCACGAGTGCCGGAGCGCAGGCGGGAACCTCGCTCGCCAAAGCCGAATTTACCTGTGTCTCGCAATCTACCCCTGGGTGGACGCGCACCTTCACGACCGAAGGCGATGGCCAGGCGACCTTAAGCGGCATTCCCCTGGGAACCTTTACCCTCTACGAATCGAAAGCACCAGAGGGCTACCTGCTCCCCCATGACAGCTGGACCTATACAGTCGGCCCCAATCAACTAAACGACATGGGCGTCGTTGAGCTCGAACGCCGCATCCCCAATACTCATGTTGCGTTTGACCTCGAGATTTCCAAGTTCAAGGATTACGGGAACGGCGAGCAATCGGGATTAGAACAGCCAGCGGAAGGCGTCGTCTTTGAAATTGTCAGCAACAGCTCTAAGCAGGTCGTAGGCACATTGACGACAAATATCTATGGCTTCGCATCCACCAAAGACCAGACCAAGGCCTGGTTTGGCGCGGGCACACGGCCGGACGGCGTCCATGGAGCCATCCCCTACGATCGTGAGGGGTATACCGTTCGCGAGGTCCCGGAAACTGTTCCCGCAGGCTTCAAGCGGGCAGAGGATTGGATCATCGCGCCCGAGCAAATCGCCGACGGAGCCAAGCTTCAGTACATAGTGGACAATCACACCCTTTCGACACACCTCCAAATCATCAAACGCGATGCCCAGACGGGAGCTTCCGTCCCCCTTGCCGGCTTTAGTTTTCAGCTGCTCAACAGCAACCGTGAACCCATCTCTCAAACATGCTGGTATCCGACGCACAACGTTATGAACACCTTTACCACCAATGCGACCGGCACCGTCACGTTGCCAGAATCGCTCAAGCCGGGCACATATTACGTACGAGAAGTCGCAGCCAAAGCGCCCTACCTTGTGGGCGACGAACTGAAGGTGACGATTCCTGCCGATGCAGATCTCACACCTATCGCCGCCGTCTCGTATTTCAACAGCGCGGCAACCGGAAGCATCGAGATCGCGAAGGCTGACGCAGTAGACGGCAGTGCCCTATCTGGTGCCAAGTTTGAAATTCGCGCTGCCGACGATATCGTTTGCCCCGATGGCCACATTGCCGCCCTTGCCGGTGAAGCCGTTGCCGCCGTCACAACTGATGAACAGGGTAAAGCTCGCGTAGACAACCTTTCGCTGGGTTGCGGAACGGCACGATACGAAGTCGTTGAAACCCAGTCTCCCGACGGCTATCTACTTGATCGGACAGCACATATCGTTGAGCTTACTTATATCGACCAGAAGGTCCCCGTGGTCGAGTCGCAGATCGAATTGTCTAATGATTACACCAAGGTCGATTTCTCCAAGGTCGATATAACAGACAAGCATGAAGTTAAAGGCGCCCGACTGGTCTTATGCGACGCCGATGGAACAGAAATTGATTCTTGGATATCATCCGAGCAGCCCCATCGCGTGGAGCACCTTGAACCCGGTTCTTATACCCTACGCGAAACAATGTCCCCGCGCTCCTATGACCTCGCTGAAGACGTATCCTTTGAAGTCGAGGATACGGGGAAGATCCAGGCCGTAACCATGACGGATGCACCGATTGAGATTAAGGGGAGCGTCGACAAGCGACAAGAAATCGCGCGGCCAACCGCAAAGGGAACAGTGGCGAACGGCGACGGTAAAAACCGGGCGGCGACGCAACCCGACAGTAAGGGCTCCTATTCCTACACCATCGACGCTCAAAACGAATCGAGCACCTGGGTCGACGAGTTCACCGTCACCGACGATCTCGAATGTGCCAAAGACGGCACGGCCAAACTTGTCGCCATTAAAACCCCGATCGCCGTCGGCGACTTAAACGGGCTCTGCAATGTTTGGTATCGAACGTCACCGGCAGACAAGTTGGGCATAAAGGAAAAGGCCAACGCCACACTTGACGATGAACACACCAACCCGTGGCTCGAGACAGCCGAGGTCAAAGAGCGGCTGGGCGAGGATGTGCGGATTGTCGATTACGATGGCTGGAGTCTTTGGAAAGCCGATGTCTCGACCATGGAGTCTTCCACCCTCGAAGTAAAGGACCTTACGCTTTCGGACGACGATGTTATCACGGGGATTCGCTTTGAGTATGGCTCGGTTTCCGCAGACTTTACGACCCGGCGCGACAACGATTCTTGGAATCGCAATGGGCTTAAAGACGAGCATGACGACCTTGATGATGCGACGGCATCCCTCAAATCGGATTTACACGGAGCAATCATCCGGATGTGTGCAACCTCATCCTATACGCCCCAAACCGCACTCGCCAACAGTGCCCGTGTTGACCTTTGCCGCAACGGAGGAGGCGAAAAACTCGAGTCGCACGATAAAGATCGTGTTGTTCAAAAATGCGCCATTCCGCAGGATCTTCCAAATACGGGCAATGCACCCATCATCTCTTTTCTCACCGCATTATTGACCGCCGGTGGCACAGCAATTTGGCTCACTTGGCTAAGCTCGGCATCAAAAGAGGAGTAGGTAGAAATAACGGGCGAGCCGATATGCCGGCTCGCCCGTTATCTGGCATATGTAACCAAAGGCTATTCCGTAGGCGCAGACCCGCCGTCAACAAGTTCCAGATCGCCATCCGAAATGCCGTCGGCACCCAAACTCTGCTCTTGCTCCACCTCTTCGCTCATCGTGGACCTGGGCGTCGACCCCTTAGCGCCCACGATATATGCGGCCCCCAGACCCATAGCGATGGCGATCAAAAACAGAACCACATAGACGGGCCAATGGCGTTTGATGTATGAAAACACGCTAACTCCTTAGAGGTCCGCTACGAACGGCGGATGACCTCGGTGACAACCTCGGACACCGTAGCGATGTTCGTCGGGTTGACGTTGTACGGCAAATCGTCTTCGGTGCGCGCGCAGGCAAGACGCGGGCCATCGACACCGGCAATTGTGAGGGCGCGACGGCTCGCCTCGAGCGCGGCATAGGCATCGGTCTTGGCATAGGGCATCTCAAACGCGCCACAATCAACGTGGAACGACTTGCACACCTTGCTGACCAGATTCATGATGCGGCGATCACCCTTGAGCAACTGTTGCTCGCCTTCGACCGTCACGACCGAAAGCCTACCGGCTCCAATGGACTCAAGATTGATAAAGAACACACCACGCAGCTTATCGCGATGGGCTTCGAGGAACGCCTTCATACCGGCGCCGTCACAATCCGAGGCACCCGTTGCCACAAACCAGATATCGTGACCAAGCAGCTCGTCATCACCCATGGAGGCAACAGCCGAAAGCATGTCCTCGGCAGAAGCGCCGTCAGAAGAGGTGGCACCGCCCTTCCAGCCGTTATCATCGTCCTCAAAGTTATCCCAAGAGCCGATACCGCGGCCAGACTTCTTGGCATCGTAGTCATCCTCGACGCCCAGCCAGTCGCTCATGCTGTTCTGCTCATTCTTCTTTTTGCGTCCGAACAAGCCGCCCAGACCGCGCTTCTGAGGCTTTGCCTCCTTGGCGACGGGAGCCGAGATGGTTTCGATGGGCTGAGCGCCCGAAGAAACGGGCATGGAGGGTGCAACCGGTGCCGACGTGGGCTCGGGCCCCTGAGCCGTCGCGAAAGGATCGTCGGCCTGAGCCGAGGGGTCGGGGAGATCGAAGAGGGATGTGCGGGATGCGACGTTGGCCTGCTGCATCGAGGGCAGCGATGGATCGGGGACCGAGGCAAGCGGCGAAGAAGAAGGTGTGAGCACCGAAACAGAAGCGGGATCGGGGATATTCATCTGCGGACGCGGTGCGGCCTTGGATGAAATCTGTGCCATGAGCGAATCAACCGTCTCGACCTGCGCCGATGCGGGGTTGGCAACCGTGGAGCCGGGATCGCTCGGGGCAGGCATGGTAAAGATCTGCGTAGAGTACGGCCTGGACTCATCGGCGTTAGAAATCACCGGTGTCTCTTCTTGCTCAACGACGACCGTCGCTTCGGCTTCAATCTCGTCGGCGGTGTTCGGCTCGGCGTCAACGTTCTCAACCTGCTCGGCATCGACACTCTCAGCCGGCTCGGCTTCGGGCGCCTCGATCTCATCTGCAGCATCCTGGGACTCATCGGAAACAGAAAGGGGCTCGGCGATGGCAGTACCCTGCTTCTCGAACGTTATCGTGGCATCGAACTTCGCGGCATCGAGCGTCTCGGTGGCGTCGATTGGCTGCTGGGCCTCAAAGGACGTCGTAGCCTCGGCGACCTCCGTCGCGGCAGGCTGCTCAGCCTCATGCTGTTCAAATTCCCGCGCCGCACGCTCACGCTCGGCCTCGGCAGCCTGCTGGTGGGCAATAGCCTCCTGCTCTGCCACCTCGCGCGCAGCGGCACGCTTTTCCTCAAGGTCGTCGACAAGTTTTTTACCCTTAGCGAGTGCGCCCTTAAAGAAGCTTGAAGCGCTGGCTCCAATCGAAGAGAACGCAGATGCTATATCGGCATGGGGCGTCGCGACCGGTAGATCGGCCGAAAAATCGGTATCGCTCTCATAGGAAACGCGCTGCGGATACTCATCGTAATCGCTGGCGGAATCGTCGTACACATCCTGAACCACCGGAGCGGGTGCAGCGGTGTCCGGCTCGGGTGCAGGGCTGGGCTCGGGTTCCGTCTCGGGCTCGGTATCGACGACGGGCTCGTCGGCGGGCGCGGCGACAGGTTCAACCGAAGCAGGCGCGGGATCGATCGTCGGCTCCTCGCCCTCTTCGTAATCAAGCGTGCACGACTCGGGAAGCATCCCCAAGGCACGAATGGCATCAGAACCAAAGCGAATATTACCGGCGGCATTGCGATACGGCTTGGGCTCGGGCTCGCTCGGCTCAGCGACAGCGGGCGCACCAATCGACTCGACGACATCCTCATCCGCGACCGGCTCGGCAGCAACCTCGGTTTCAGCCTGAGCCTCGGGAGCAATGACACCAATCAGGGTTTCGTCAGCTGAGGCACCCTCAAAGCCATCGATCTGCTCGTCAAAAACTTCGCCCTGCTCGGATTCGGGAGCGATCGGCTGGCCAAACTCGTCCTCGGTGTAGGAGGGTTCTTCGTACTCGATCGTGTTGCCGTAGTCGTTTTGCTGCTGGGCAGCGGCATACTCAGCCGCCGCGCGCGCCATCTCCTCGGCACGACGCTTTTGCTCACCAAAATAGTCATCAAACGGAATGTCGTTGGGGAACTCGTTTTCGCCCTGGTAAGGGGCAACGTTATCCATGACACCGAGCATCGCGGCTACAGAAGACTTATTGCAGACCGCACCGGACGTATAGGGAAGAACAAAACGGTTGGCAATGATATTGGCCGCGTTGGCGAGCGCCACAAGAGAGGCGAGGATCGCAACGATCCAAAGCAGAACCTTAAGAGCGCCGGGGAGCGGCAGAATGCGCAGAATGGCGACGGCAGCGGGGACAATCGTGGCGACCGGCAGCATCTTGGCGATGAGCGCGCGATACGGCGCGTACGGTTCGCGAGCGAGCAGCTCGGCACGCGGAGAATCGTAATGGGCGACAACAACCACCGGACGGTTGCGCGGAGATGCAAGCGGACCTGTGGCCTTGTGATAGGCAATGACATTTTGACTCACGCCCGTCTTGCCCAGGCGAGAGATAACAGGGCGACCGGTACGTTCGAGCACATACAACACGGCACCGGCGATGGCCAGCAGAACACCGATTAAGCCGATGCTGCCGCCAATACCCATAAGCAGGGCACCGGCAAAAGACAGGATGCCTGTGACGGCAAATGCCAGCCTGCTGGGTGCAGGAGCGTTAAATTCCTGGACTTCGGGATCAAAGCCATGATTGCGGAAGATCTGGGCGATATCCTCGGCAGCCAAACGCTCTTCTTCGCTGCACGCCGGCGTGATGCCCGTGCCCTGCAGCAGGTGATTGATATAGTTCTGGGTGTTCGCCATGTGCGCTCCACATCCATAATCCGACAAATAGGCCCAATGCTTGCACATTAGAACCGTATATAGTCGAAAGTATACCCCGAGCGAACGCAATCGGCCGAAATCTGGGCATCTTAACGCACTGAGCGGACAAGGATATAGCCTAATCTCCATATCGGATTAAAATCATGGCATCAAATAACCTTCCCATGCGAGGATTCTATGACGGTAAGCGATATGACCGCGACAAACAAAACAAATGCGCCAGAACCCGGTTTCGACAAAACCGCCCAGCGTATCCTCAACCTTTTCTTTGTCCTCAACAGTTCCCCCGAGCCCTTAACAACCGAGCAGATCGTGCTGGATTCTGACCTAGGCTACGGATCGGGCAACGTCGACTCGGATAAGCGAAAGTTTCGCCGCGACCGCGACAAGCTGCTCGAGCGGGGCATTGTGATCAAGGAAGTTCGCGCCGCGGGTGCCCAGGAGACCGAGGAGAGCGCCTGGACAATCGACCGTGAGCATACGTTTGCCGCGGGCGGCTTGATCACCGCAGACGATGCCGACATTCTGCTAAACGCTATCGATCAGACCCTCACCACGGGCTCTTCGGCCTTTGCGACCCCACTCGCCGACATACGCTCCAAAATTGCCTATCTTACCGGCGAGACGAATACGGCCGAGCCCCCCGTTGTTCACTCGCCGACGGTCGATGCGGTAT
The DNA here is from genome assembly GCF_052118485.1 of Collinsella sp. LCP21S3_C7. Classification (NCBI taxonomy): domain Bacteria; kingdom Bacillati; phylum Actinomycetota; class Coriobacteriia; order Coriobacteriales; family Coriobacteriaceae; genus Collinsella; species Collinsella sp. LCP21S3_C7. Next base: position 17,457 of record NZ_JBQKHC010000009.1, read on the forward strand.
GGAGCGCGTTTGCCGACCGATGCGCGCTGCGTTTTTTGTATCAAAACGGACGGGGTGAGCAACGACAACGCACTGTTTGCGTCTACGGCATGTTCGAGCGCGAAGGAACAGCCTACTTTTGCGGCCTCGATGACGCCACCGGAAAAATCAGAACCTTTCGCTGCGATCGCATCGTTCGTGCGTGGCGTCCATCGCGGGCCTACGCCATTCCCGCGGACTTCAATCTCAACGATTACCTCTTCTTTGAATTCGATTTCTCCGATTGCCAGCCCGTCACGGCAACTTTCTCGTTTGCTCCGCAGGCTCAATCCGACATGGTCCACGGCCTCACACGTGGGCGAGGAAGGCTCGAGCACGCCAAAGACGGCTGGACCTGGACCGTTGACGTTCGCGACCTGAATGCGGCGGCGTCATTTTGCATGGAACACAGCGTTGACGGTATGAGGCCCGTAGCGCCCAACGAACTCAAGCAGGCGTGGAACCGCCTCATCGAAAGGACAGTGAGCGCTCATGGCCGTGCGTAAGCTCACCAGCGAACAAAGGCTCTCGCGCTCCATCGACATTATGGAGGCACTCTATGCCGCCGGCGAGGCGGGCATGACGCGAGACGATATCTGCAGTCGCTTCGATATCTCCGGAGCTTCGCTCGACGAGATCATCGGCATCATCTCGACGCTCGCAGACCGCGAATCGGGCGCGCGCATCATTTGCGAATGCCGCGATGAACGTGTGGTTCTCATCGGCGATGCGGGCCGTGTGCTGCCGCTTCGCCTGAGTGCCGCCGAGGGCGCCGTACTCAACCATGAATTGGAGTCGCTCGGAATCGAAGAGTGCGCGGCGGCGCGCATCCGGCGCGCACTCCTTCCGGCGGAACTCGGATACAACCAACGCGTTGACGATACCGTCGCCCGCGGATCTTATTGGCAGCAACTCTGCTGTGCAATTCAGGATGGCGTGCGATGCCTCGTCACCTACCGCTCCCTGGACGACCAGCATCCACGCAGGCGATTGATCGACCCCCTAAAGATCACGACCAACGGCGACCAAACGTACCTGATTGCCTGGGATGTCGAGGCAGACGGGCAGCGCTCCTACCGTATGGACAAGATCGAGGAGCTTCTGCTGACGGAAGACTCCGTCGTGCGTCACACGACCGAAACCACGTCCCTGCACGATTCCCTTGCACAGGCAAGCCAGAGCGTTAAGCTCCTGATGCCGCTCGATATGGCAGAACGCGTGAGGTGGGCAGGTATCAGGTCAATTAAAGCCGATGGGGAGGATACGGCAAGCGTGACCGTTTGCTATAGCTCCGAAAACTGGCTGTTTAGCCAGATTATCGCAGCGGGCGGAGCTATCCGCATCGCAGACGACCCCGCCCTTTCAAAGCGCCTATGTGATGCCGCCGAGGCAATGGCCTTCCGTTCTTAGCGATGGCATTCGTGCGCTTGGCGCCATAACTGAAGATAGCGGCCGATCTGCGCCGTTTCGATACGCTGATACGAGCTCGTAGGCAGCGATGTCAGAAATTTCTTGCCGTAACCCTTCGTCACCAGACGCGGGTCGGCCAAAATCAACACGCCGCAATCGGTCGATGAACGAATCAGGCGACCAGCCGCCTGCTTGACCTCGAGAACCGCCTCGGGCAGCGAGTAGCGTACCCAGGCGCGGTCCTCGCGCAGATTGCGCTCGCACGAGAGAGGATCGGTGGGGCTCGAGAATGGCAGCTTGGGGATAATGACGCATCTCAGCGTTTCGCCGCTGGCATCGAAGCCCTCCCAAAAAGCCTTGAGAGCAAAGAGCGACGAGGTCGGCTCGTTGATAAAGCGATCGCGCAAGCGACGGGGAGACGAATTGCGCTGCTGACAATTGAGTTCCAGGCCGGCACGCGCCAGCTTGGGCTCAACCCGAGCATACAGGTCTTCCATATCGCGGCGATTGGTGAACAGCGTGAGTACCGACCCGCCCATGGCAAGATGGGCATCGACCAGTACGCGCTCGAGCGCGGACAGATAGCCCTCGCGGTCGCGAGGGTCGGGAATGTCCCCCGCCACGACTACGGCCATGTTCGAATCGAAGTCATAGCTCGAATCCAGGTGCAGTGACGAGGATGCCGAAGCGCCAATGCGATCGAGGCCTACGGCATGGTTAAAGTGCTCAAAGCTCTTGGACACCGTCATGGTTGCCGAGGCAAAGATGGCCGTATGCACCTCGGGCAGCCACTCGTTCGCCAGGGCCTCGCCGATGTCGATGCGCTCGGCGGTCATGGATTCTCCGCCCGCACGTAGGCGGCGGTTGACCTGCAGCGAGTACACATAATGCTCGTCGGTGCCGTCAATGATGAGCTTGAGGTTCTCGGCCAGCTCGTGCAGACGGCGCGAAATATCGCCCAGGTCGACGACGACCTCGGGTTTATCGGCAGCGACAGCCTGCACCAGCGCGGCAACATTTTTATCCGCCTGCTCCAGGGCATCGATAGCAGCGCTGGCAGACTGCAAGAAGTCATGCCAGTCATCCGACTCGCGCAACTCGGGGCCAATCCACAGATTTGCGCTGTCGTAGCCACCGCGGGCGCGACGGCCGAGCTCACGCACGCCGTCAAACACCTCGGCGAGTGCCATGCTCGCGCGTGCGACCGTAGACGTCGCCTTCGCGGTGAGCCCCAGATAAAGCGTGGAGCCTTCGGATGTCGCCAAATCACGAGATACCTGGCTCAATGCACCGGAGCTCGACCCGCCAAGGCGCTCAAATAGCACGCGAGATTCGTCTGCCGAGACCACGCGCGCCCACTGGCGGCGCGCCTCGCGCTCGATGGAATGGGCCTCGTCAATTACCCAGTGGCGGATGGGAGGCAAAATTCTCCCTTCGGCCGCAACGTTGCGAAACAGCAGGGAATGATTTGTGACCACGACATCGGCATGCGCCGCGCGACGACGGGCACCGTGGACGAGGCATTTATCGGGGAAGAACGGGCACAGGCGGCGAGCGCATTCGCGTGAGGCCGTCGTAAAGTCGGGACGGTTGACGCTGCGCCAGCGAATGCCGAGCGAATCGAGGTCACCATCGGCAGATTGGCACACATACGCCATGATCACCGCAACCGCTGTGAGCGTGTCGGCAGGATCGCGCTTGGTGGTAATCTCGGCCTGACTTCGGCTCATGCGCTCGAGTTTGCGCAGGCACGGATAGTGGTCATATCCCTTGAGCGCACAGAATGACAAGCCTCCGTCCAGCTGTTCGGCGAGTTTTGGCAGCTCGTGGTACATAAGCTGATCGGCAAGATTATTCGATTTGGTCGCAATGCCAACGGTAATGTTGTTTCGGCGGGCGGCCTCGGCAAAGGGCACGAGATACGCCATCGATTTACCGACGCCCGTACCGGCCTCTATCACGCGATGCGTATCCGTAATCAACGCGTCGCGTACCTCGAGCGCCATGGCAATCTGCTCGTCGCGCGGCTCATAAGTGGGATACATGCGATTGACTAGACCACCGGGGGCATAATCCGCCTCGATCTCTTCGCGGCTCGGCATGTTAAGAACCGGCAGCTCGTCGGCATCCACGCGATCATCGGCGCGATCGGCCTTGAGCACGTCGGCGCGGGCGGCGGCAAGCGAGAAAATCGAGCCGGGGTTTTGACCTGCCAAAAACGAGAAAATGGGACGATAGGACCAAGGAACATCCGCGTGCATATCCGCCAGACGCGCCATAAGGCCCTGCGGCAAGTCCGTAAGGGCAACCAGCAGCACGCGCCACACCCCACACAGGGCATCGACATCGGCATTTGCACGGTGCGACACGGAGTCGCAGCCAAACAGATCGGCCATAAAGGACAACTTGTGCGATGCCAGGCGCGGCAGCGCGATACGGGACAGCGCCAGCGAATCGATCCAGATGTCGCTGACGTTGACACCGCCCTTGACCGATTCGATGAACGATCGGTCAAACGTGGCATTGTGCGCGATAACCGGGCACCCGCCCACAAAATCGGCGAGCGCAGCCACGGCCTCTACAGCCGAGGGGGCATCGGCCACATCGGCGTTTGTGATGCTTGTGAGCTCAGTGATTTCGGCAGGGATCAGCTGCTTGGGATGCACAAACGTGTCAAAGCGGTCAACGACCTCACGGCCCGAAAGACGGGCCGCGGAAATCTCGATAAGCTCGTTGTCCTGGACCGAAAGACCCGTGGTCTCGGTATCGAGGACGATAATATCCTCCTCGATAAGGCCAAACGATTGTGTGCGGGCACGCTCGGCAAGCGTTGCATAGGAATCAATGACAAACTGCGGCGTTCCAGGAGATACAGCATCCTCGATTAGCATGCAATGCCCGCTCGACGGAGACCCATGCGAATCAGACTGTCACAGACCTGCGGGAAGGTCATGTCTTTGGTATGACGAATCTCGTCCGGATACAGCGACGTATCGGTCATACCGGGAATCGTATTGGTCTCGAGGATGACGGGGCCGTCCTCGCTCACGATAAAATCGCTGCGCGAAATGCCCAGACAGCCGAGGGCTCTGTGGGCCGCACAGGCAAGTTCCTGGGCAAGAGCATAGTTTTCGGGCGAAATCTGCGCCGGAATACGGTGGATATCCGTGGGATCGACGTACTTCACATCCAGGTCGTAGAACTCACAGTCCTCAGGCTTGCGAATCTCGACGATCGGCAGGGCGCGCACGTCATCCTCGCCGTAGACGCCTACGGTAATCTCGGTTCCCTCGATGCACTTTTCGACCAGCACCTTATCGCCGTACTCAAAGGCCTTGGCGATGGCGGCAGGCAGCTCAGAGGGCTCGTGTACCAGGGAGATGCCGTAGCTGGAGCCGTTGACGGCGGGCTTTACAAAGCAACGCTCGCCGCAAATCTCAACGATGCGATCGATATCAACCTCGTCGCCCGCCTCAAGCGCCAAACCGGGGGCAATGGGGATGCCTGCCTTGGCATACAGAAGCTTTGAAACCTCTTTATCGGCGCCACACGCGCTGGCGAGCACACCCGACGCCGTATAGGGGATACCCAGCGTCTCCATGGCTCCCTGCATGGCGCCATCCTCGCCGCCGGCGCCGTGCATGGCGATAAACGCCACGTCAAAATCGCCAGTTGCCATAGTCACCATAAAATCATCGGCAGCCGTATCGAGCAGCTCCACCGAAGTGTAGCCAGCCTCCTTCAGGGCCACCACGACGTTCTTTCCCGAATTGAGCGAAATCTCGCGCTCGGCGGAATGGCCGCCCGCCAAGACCGCTACGTGCATGTTCTCTAGGCTTTTACCCGGCATGGGCAGACTCCTCCTCTATGATTTCTGCAGCTGATACCATATTGTAGCGATACCCCTTACGTTTCCCCAAAATCGAAAGGCTTCCATGAATCCCAGGACTAAATCTCAGGACATTCGCGACTTGAGCCAAAACGATATTCGCGAGCTCGTGGCCGAACTCGGCCAGCCCGCTTTCCGCGCGAAGCAGCTCATTGAATGGGTTTTTGAGAAGAACGTTTGTTCGTTTGACGATATGACCAACCTTCCCAAGGCTTTCCGCGAGCAGTTAAAGGAGGCCTTTGCCTTCGACACGCCGACCGAGCTCACCAAGCAGGTGTCCAAGGACGGCTCTCGTAAATATCTACTCGAGTACCACGATGGCATTTCTGTCGAGACCGTCGGCATGCCTCGTCGTAACAAGCTCTCTGTCTGCGTATCCACCCAGGCCGGCTGCGGAATGGGCTGCGCTTTTTGCGCTACCGGCCTCAACGGCCTCAGGCGCTCGCTGACCGCCCAGGAAATCGTCGACCAGGTACTTCATGTTTCCAATGACTTTGGCGAGCGCGCGACAAGCGTAGTGTTCATGGGCCAGGGCGAGCCTTTTGCCAACTACGATGAGGTTCTTAAGGCGCTGCGCATCCTTAATGACCCCGACGGTATCGGCATTGGAGCGCGCCATCTCACCGTTTCTACCAGCGGTGTCATTCCTGGCATCCGTAAGTTTGCCGACATTCCCGAGCAGTTCACCCTAGCTGTCTCGCTGCACTCCGCTATCCAGTCCACACGCAATAAGCTCATGCCCGGTGTCAAGAAATACACACTCCTGCGCCTTCACGAGGCACTGCAGCTCTACACCGAGAAGACCGGCCGCCGTCCGACGTACGAATATGCCATGATCGAGGGCGTCAACGACACCAACCCCGAAATGCAGGCGCTCTGCGACTTCTGTGAGGGCACACTGTGCCACGTCAACCTGATTCAGCTCAACGATATTGAGGGCAGCCCGCTCAAGCCGTCACCGATCCATAAGGTAGAAGACCTTCAACGCCGTCTTGAGTCCCGTGGTATCGAGACCACGATCCGCAACTCTCGTGGCAACGATATCGATGCGGCTTGTGGCCAACTCAAGCAGCGTTTCAAAGTTCAGAAGAACGCGTAGGGGAGACCAGCCTAAACGTTTCATGTGAAACATCAGAAACAGCCCCGGTTGCTTAATTGCAACCGGGGCTGTTTCATATTCATCGATTATCTGCATCATACGATTGTCCAGCATTTTTTAGGACGAAATTAGGAATCCCTGTTCTAGTGATCAGACAATGGCCACTCAGAATAGGCGATTAATTGTTAGGTACCTAAAAGCCTACATTTTCCCATTGATGATTAACCCAATCTTGGTTGATCTTGGGATTCTTAGTCATCTGGGCCGTACGCATGGCAACGTCCTCGGTCATAACATCCATTTTCTTTTTTGAGGTATCAACGATATCCTGCGCTCCGCGAAGTAAACGACCACGCAATTCATCATCTGTCGCAATCTTATAACCGGCAAAAGCGCCAACTGCAACAGTAGCAGCCAAAGCGACAGCAGTCAGAACTTTATTCCTCATCCTGACCTCCTTGATCAAACTGAATGATTTCGCCAAGAATGCGAGAGAGTTCCTCTTCATCCTTAAATTCAATCTCGATCTTGTTCTTGCCGCGCGAGCTCTTTACGCGAACGTTCGTGTTAAACACCTGACGCAGAACGCGTGCCGCCTTCTTAAAAGACTGAGGCGTTGCGGTTCGAGGCGTTTTTGGTGTCTCTCCGGCAGAAAACAACGGAGCAAGATTTTCTGTCGCGCGGACGGACAATCCTTCCGCAACAACCTTCTCAGCTAACTTAATGCGTGCATCTTCGTATGGAACCGCAAGAATTGCTCGAGCATGGCCAGCAGTCAGCTTACCTTCAAAGATCATCTGCTGAACAACCTCTGGAAGATCAAGTAGGCGCAGCGAATTGGTGATTGCAGAGCGAGACTTGCTAACAGCCTTCGACAAGGCCTCTTGAGTCATGCCACTCGCATCGATGAGCTGTCGATACCCCTTAGCCTCTTCGACGGGATTGAGATCAGAGCGTTGCAGATTTTCAATCAATGCAAGCGCAAGCATCTGTTCATCATCAACATCTTTTATGATGACAGGAACTTCCTCAAGTCCAGCAAGCTTAGAAGCCTGATAACGGCGCTCACCCGCGATAATCTCATAACCATTACCGTGCTTGCGTACAAGAAGCGGCTGAAGAACGCCATGCTCCTGAATCGACTCACTCAACTCTCGAAGCTCGGTCTCATTAAAATGAATTCTGGGTTGGTTTGGGTTCGGAACGATATCTTCGATTGGAAGTTTAGTTTCCGAAGCAGTATTGGATGCGGACGTCGCAGATCCACCGGTCTCATATTCTGCTTCGGAGACCAATGCATTGAGTCCGCGACCCAAACCGCCACGCTTCCTAGGACTAGGCACGCTTGATCACCTCTTTGGCAAGGTTCATATACGCCTTTGCACCCTTATTTTGCGGCGCATATGTAATTACCGGCTCACCGAACGACGGTGCTTCTGATATTTTAACAGTACGCGGAATCAAGGTCTTAAATGCCTTATCGCCAAAGTACGATTGCACTTCTTCGACAACCTGATTTGAGAGCGATGTTCGCGAATCATACATCGTCATAAGCACGCCATAGGTATCAAGGCTCTTATTTAGGCGTGTTTTGACCATCTTCATCGACTCAAGCAGCTTGGTGACACCTTCGAGTGCGTAATACTCACACTGAATCGGAATCAGAACACTGTCCGCCGCCGTCAACGCATTAATGGTCAACAAGCCAAGTGAAGGCGGACAGTCGATAAATATAAAGTCAAACTCATCCTTAACAGGCTCAAGCAGATCCTTCAAGCGTGTTTCTCGTGCAATTGCGCTTACAAGCTCAATTTCCGCACCTGCAAGCTGGATAGTAGCCGGAATTACAAATACCTTACTGCAATTTGTATCCAGAACAAGCGATTCTGCCGGAACATCATTCAGCAATGCATCATAGATGCAGTTATCAAGTTCTTCTTTTTCGATTCCAAAGCCGCTCGTGCTATTACCCTGTGGATCAAAATCGACAATCAGCGTCTTTCGACCCTGTTCACCCAGTGCTGCTGCAAGGTTTACTGCTGTGGTGGACTTACCCACACCACCCTTTTGATTGATGATTGCAATGATACGCGTGTCTTTTGCGCTCTTTGAACGCTTAACGTCGCGAAATCCCACGGTCCCTCCTGGTGTATTTTAAGCTGTTAAACGGAGGATGTTTCACGTGAAACATTCCGATTCATCATCTGTTATGTTTCACGTGAAACATAACAAGTAATTACTATCCATTATGTTTCACGTGAAACATCTAGGCAAGCGGATTCTTCTTCGCCATGCCATTAGCACGTGGAAGCGAAATAGCTGCCGGACGAGATTTTTTTAGAATGATAAACTCGCGATGACCCAAGCCATTTGGCAAATCTAAATCATCTGTCATAAGTGTGGTGAACCCGCATATGCTAGAGGCAGTTAGACCAGACTGAAGTTCGACGTCTGACGGGTTTCCCTTAGTAATAACAAAGAGACCACTATCTATTAGAAATGGTGAAGCGTACTCAACGAGAACTGGTAACGGTGCAAGTGCACGAGCAGTGACAACAGCAAACTGTTTCTTATGGCTTCGGGCATATTCTTCAAGACGATCATGAACCGCGTGAGCATGCTTGAGACTGAGAGCCTCAACAAATGAGTTAACGGCATCAACCTTCTTGCCAACCGAATCGATATAGGTAGCCTTACGTCCGCTAGCAATTGTCAAAGGGATACCAGGAAACCCAGCACCAGTACCCATGTCTAACAAAGCGCCTTCTGGAGCTATGTCTATATAGGGAAGCAACACAAGCGAATCAAGAATATGAAGAACAGCCGCATCTTCGATATTTAGGATGCGCGTAAGATTGGTGGTCTTATTAGCCTCCAAAACAAAATCAAGATGCTCAATACAGGAGCGAAGGGCATCATGGGAGACCTTCAAAGAATAGTCTTCGCAATACGAAACTAGACGACTAAGCATCTGGCTTGTCTGTTCATCGGTTAGCACAAACAAGACAAACTCCTATCTGACAAAAATCGATGTATCAAGAACTTTTGACAAAAAAAGGGGACGTGGAAACCACGCCCCCTTAAGATAAGCTCGTTTAGGTTATCGAGCAACAATCACAACATGACGATCGGGGTCAGAACCCTCAGAATGCGTGTCGACGGCGTCGTTGCCGCGAAGAGCGATATGAACCAGACGGCGCTCGTAGGCATTCATGGGAGGAAGCGAAACGCTTTTGTGAGTGCGAACTGCCCGCTCGGCAGCAGACTGAGCCATAGAGGCAACCTTGTCCTGGCGGCGGCTCTTATATCCCTCGACGTCGACGACGACCGGATACCTAAAGCCAAGCTTGCGGCTCACCAACAGCGAGAACATAACTTGAAGGGCATCAAGGGTGCGACCATGACGACCAATAAGGACGGCAAGGTCGGGAGCCGTTACATCAAGAATCAGTTCGCCCTCGTTGCCCTCATACTCATCGATAGGAGAGTTGGCGGCGTCGAAATGCGAAAGGATGGAACGAAGAATAGAAATCGCAACATCAGCAATGGTGTCGAGCTCTTCATCCGTAAGCTCTTCACCAGCCTTGTAGCGCTGTGCAATCTCGAGATAATCGCCCGCGGCCTGCGGGGCAACCTCCTCAAGCATATCCTCGACGATCTCTTTAGACATAACGTACTCCAAAAGTTAGGTACCTAAATAAGATTACTATACCGCTACTTCTTCTTGTGCGGGCGCGGCTTCTTCTCGCGACGCGTGACCTCAACCTGCAGCGGGGCGTTCTTAAGACGCTCCTCCTCTTCGGCCTTAGCCTTCTCGATAACCTTCTGCGTCACAAAGATCTGCTGGATGACCTGCCAGGCAGAAGACACGTCGTAGTACAAAAGAACACCAACGGGCAGGCTCCAACCCATCCAGAGCATCATGACGGTCATGACGACGGCCATCATGCGCATGCTCTGGGCCTGCTGACCAGTCTGATTGCGCGACATGTACAGCTGCGGAATCAGGGTCAGGACAGCAAACAGAATCAGGCAAACCAGCGCAGGCAGTGCGACCATAAAGCCATCGGCAAAAGAGGCACTCGGCGTGGTAGTCAGATCGGGCAGAATGTTGAAGAACGAGAAGGTGCCCTCGTTAAAGTACTGCGGCAGGTTGCGCAGAAGCGTAAACAGGGCGATGAGGATAGGCATCTGAATCAGAAGCGGCAGGCAGCCGGACAGCGGATTGAACTTGTTCTCGCTGTAGAACTTCTGCATCTCCTCGGCCTGACGCTGGGGATCGTCGGCGTAGCGCTCCTGGATCTCGAGCATCTTGGGCTGCAGCACCTGCATACGGGCCGTCGACTTGGTCGACTTGAGCATGAGCGGCGTCAGCAGCAGACGGACGATGACCACCAGGATAATGATGGACAGGCCCCAGTCGACCGCAAAGGTCTGGATGAGCTTGAGCAGCTCGAAAAGGATGTTAACAATCCAATCCCACATGTAATTTTTCCTCCGATAGCGAGTGCCCGCTAGGGCACAGGGTCATAACCGCCGACGTGCAGGGGATTGCAGCGAGCGATGCGCCTCACGGCAAGCCAGCAGCCTCTACAAACACCGTATTTCTCGATAGCCTGGACGGCGTAATGAGAACACGTTGGATAATAAATGCAGGCGTCAGGCAATAAGGGCGAAATAACCTGTTGATATATGCGAATAGGAGCGATGGCAACACGTCGCAAAACGTGATTGCTCATCGCTCCTCCCCGGCAACGCCGGCGCGTATCACAAGCGAACGCAATGCCTCGTTCATCTCCTCCGGCGACGAGATCCTCGTCTTAGGGGTCGCGAACAAGATGATGTCATAACCCGCAACGGGAAATCCGCAGCTGCGGGCGGCCTCGCGCATCACACGCTTAGAACGATTGCGCACAACTGCGCAACCGAGTCGTTTAGCACCAACGAAGGCGACCCTTCCAGAGTCGCCTTCGCCAACCGATTCACATATGGTCATTCGAATCAGAGGATGATTGAAACGACGCCCCTGACTGAACACATGCTCGAAATCTTGCCGAGACTTAATAGTCTTCATGCGAGATGTGTGTATCGCTGCTAGACAGTGAGACGCTTGCGGCCCTTGGCGCGGCGACGGGCGAGCACGGCACGACCACCCTTGGTGGCCATACGGGCACGGAAGCCATGGGTCTTGGCACGCTTACGCTTATTAGGCTGATACGTACGCTTCATCTTAAGTTCCTCCTGCTGCATTTCGAGTGTCCGCGAGGGCGCGGACGCAGATATAGACACGTGAGCTTGAAGATTGTAGGGAAATCAATGTTCAAATGTCAAGAAATCAAAGGTAAAAGGTTGCGCAGTTCACACGGTTCCGCCATAAGCCGGATGAGTTTTTGAGTATGACTTCAACTTTTCACGATATTTCACCGAGTTTTCGACAGGTCATGTTGGCAATGTTGAGAACTTTTCGCCCATTTTCCAAAGTTTTCAACATGTTTTGAAAACTTGTCGAAAGATGAGAAACATTGCGCGGTGAGCTACTATTTATCCGAAACCTTTTGAAAGATTGCGAGCGGCATGTCTGACGACTTTTACACCATGGTCGATTCCGGTGACCCGGCACCCGACAACGAGCACATCAACGGCGTACGCGAAGAGCGCGAAGATGGCGAGCAGACATCGAAACAGACACCGAAAACCATGTATGCGGCGCGCATCGCCGTCTATGACGACATGCTTTCGACCCCGCGCGTGATCGTCATCGAGCCGCAAGACATCCGCACGTATCTGGAAGAGACGACTAACACCGTCTACCAGTGCATGAAAGAGCAAGGCGGACACATCTCACTCATGGTTATCCGCGAGATTGTCGAAAACTTTATCCACGCCCACTTTGCCGAGCCCATTATCTCGATCCTGGACGGCGGGGAAACTATCCGCTTTGCCGACCAAGGTCCGGGCATCGACGACAAAGAGCGCGCCTTCGACTTTGGCGTCACCAGCGCAAACAGCAAGATGAAGCGGTATATACGCGGCACCGGGGCAGGTTTTCCCATGGTGCAGGAATACCTGGAAAACGCCGGCGGGGCAGTCTCCATCGAAGATAACATGGGCAACGGCACCGTCGTCACGGTGAGCCTCGACCCCAAGCGCGTGCAGGAAATTGAGCGCGCGGGAGGGCGCGGGGCAGCCGTGCGCCCCGAGGCCCAGGGGTCGGAATACCCACTGCCGGGAGCATTTCCACAGCAAGCAATGATGACTCCGCAGCAAACCATGGCCGCGTCCCCACTACAACAGCCCATGGTTTCGCAGCAGATGCATCAACCCGGCATGCCGCCCATGCAGGACCCCCAGCCCGCGGGACAGACGACAACTCAAGGCTCGGCAGAGACCATGGTCCCGGCCGATTTGGATGCAGCCGCGATGCAGCAGGTGACGGGCATGCAAGGAGCTCGGCAGATGGGCTTCCAACCGTACCCGCAGGCATATCCGGGACAATATATGCCGCAGCAGGGATACTCCCAGCAATGTATGCAGCAGTATCCCCAGGGCTATCAGCAGCCGTATCAGCAGATGCCGCAGCCGTACCATCCCTGGGCCCAGCAGATGCCGCCGCAGCCATACCAACAGTGGCCGCAAAGTTTTCAACAGCCGATGCCAACCATGCAGAGTTCTCAACAACCAGCAGCTCAAATGATGTATCCTAATGCGGCGAATCAATACGCACAGCCGCAACCGGACGTATTTGTGAGCGAGCGCGGCAACGCGGCGCTGGGATATCTGGCTCAAAACCAAGAGTGCGGCGCCACCGACCTGGCGCGAGCATTTGGAAACTCCGCGCCCACGTGGTCACGCACACTCAATGACTTGGCGCAGGCCGGGTTGGTAATCAAACACGGTCAGAAATACCATCTGACCGAACTCGGCAGCGCTCGTGTGCGTGCCCAAAGTTAAGGAACGGGAGAGACAGTGGACGAGGAAGCAAGCATCATCCTGGAGGATGCCATCGCCTTTTGCCAGCGCGACGGCCAAGATGCACGCCTCATCAACATGTTGGGGCAATCGCGTGCCGTGAGCCTGACCGAGGACACCTTGACCATCGAGGCACCGTCGCGCTTTGCCATTGCGCAGCTCAAAAAGCACCAGCCGACTATCGAGCACTACCTAGAAGAGATTGCCTTTGCGCCGATCGCGCTCAACATCGTGGCTCCACAGGGTCCCACGACAGGCGCCACAGGGGCGGCACCCGTCCCTCCCCCTTTGACGACCGTCGCCCCCGTGGCGGCTCCGGAGACCAACGCGAGCGATGTTTCCCGTGAAACCATGCCCCACGCAACAGCCGTGCCGGTAGCAACCGCCCCCAGCGTTTCGCACATGCCCGTCGCGCACGACGCGGCGCCGGGCGAAGAACCGGGCGTCGCGATTAAAAACACGCTGTCGGCCGACGATTTCCGCCGCATGATGAATCAGATGAAGGGCGTGGCACCCGCCAAGAGCGCGAAACCAGCCTCGACATCGCCTGCGAGCGTCCCCACGGCTGCGGCGCCGGGCGAGCAGAACGCCGACGGCGCGCCCCTCGTGGCCAACTCAAAATTCACCTTCGAAAACTTTGTCTACGGCCCCGAAAACAGCCACGCCTATCGTTCGGCACTTAAGTTCGCCGCACTCGCAGACGAACGCGGTACTTGCACATCCCTGTTCATCTATGGCAAATCGGGCTTGGGCAAGACCCACCTGCTGCTCGCTATCAAAAACGAGCTCGCCGAGAAGTCGCCCGAAATCAAAGTGAAATACGCCAACTCACAGGCATACATCGATGATCTGATGACAGAATTCGACCGCCAAAAGAAGAGTAACGCTCCCATCATGCAGGCATACCACGGCGTGGACGTGCTCATCATCGATGACATCCAAAACATCATCGGCAAACGCGCGAGCGTGGACTACTTTTTCCAGCTCATGGACGAGTTTATCCGCAACAACAAGAAGGTCGTGATTGCCGCAGACCGTGCGCCCAAGGACCTGAACATGGACGAGCGCCTGACCAGCCGCTTTAACGCCGGCATGCTCTGCTTGGTAGCAGAGCCCAGCTACGAGATGAAGTACAAGATTCTGCAGCGCTATTACGAGAACACGATCGCGGCGGCGCCCGAGGCGGGCGACGACTCGCTGCTGGCGGCCTACGGTGGCGACAGCGGACATCTGACCGACGAGCACTTTAAACATATGGCGGAGGTATCGGGCACCAACATCCGTGAGCTCGAGAGCTTCTGCGAGCGCTGCGCCGGGGAGGCGGGCGACCGCGAGCGCGAGGGTAGCGAGCTGAGCTTCGACGACATCGATGCCATCGCCAGCCAGTACTTCGACACGTCGGCCAAAAGGATCAACGTGCAGACAGTTCAGTCTGTTATCGAGGAGCAGTACGGCGTGACGCATGAGGAGCTCATTGGTCCGCGCCGCAATGCCAATATCGCCAAGGCGCGCCATATCGCCATCTACCTAGCGATCGAGATGTGCGAGATGACAACCACCGCCGTGGGTGCGGAGTTTGGCAACCGCAACCACTCGACCGTCAGCACGAGCTACAAAAAAGTCCAGAAGATGATCCAGGAAGACCGGACCGTGACCGAGGACCTCAAATCGCTACGAGACAAAATTACACTGCGCTCGTAGGGAAATAGGCACACCTGTTGAAAACTTGTCGAAACCGCGGGCATAAGGTGTCTAAAACCCAGCCCGCTCCGATGAAAAGTTTTGCGCAGGTTTTGAACGTGGAAAACGACCCCTGTTGCACACAGGGAACTGTCGATTCTCTTTTTGGGTTTGACCTGCATGTTTGGGAGTAATCAACAGTTTCGTCAGCACTATTACTATTATTAAGATATTTATATCTATAGAAAGGTATTAAAAGATGAAGTTCACCGTCAGCCAGAGCTCGCTTACGCAGGCAATCGGCGTCGTCATGAAGGGTGTCGCTTCGGCATCCACCCTCCCTATTCTGTCGGGCGTGCTCATCAAGGCACAAGACGGCATCTTGGAATTCCAGACCTCTAACTACACTATCTCGATTCGTCACCGCATCGCGGCACATGTGGAAGAGGAAGGTGAGATGGTAATCCCCTGCAAGATGCTCTCCAACATCACCAAGACCCTTCCCGAT
Source organism: Collinsella sp. LCP21S3_C7 (assembly GCF_052118485.1). Taxonomy (NCBI): domain Bacteria; kingdom Bacillati; phylum Actinomycetota; class Coriobacteriia; order Coriobacteriales; family Coriobacteriaceae; genus Collinsella; species Collinsella sp. LCP21S3_C7. Next base: position 33,030 of record NZ_JBQKHC010000009.1, read on the forward strand.
GCCCCAGTTACCTTTGAGCTTTCGGAGCGCCAGGTGCTGATCGGTTGCGAGAAGAGTTCCTTCCGCCTGAATACGCTCGATGCCAACGATTTCCCCGAGTTCCCGGCCTATGCCATCGAGAGCGCCGTTGAGCTCCCGACCGACATTCTGTCCGAGATGGTCAGCCGCGTGTGGCGCGTCACCTCGACCGACAAGGCCCGCCCCATCCTGGGCGGTGTGCATATGAGAGTCGAAAACAACACCGTGCGCCTGGTGGCGACCGACTCCTTCCGTCTGGCCGTGTGCGATACGCAGGTGGAGACCTCGACGCTCGAGGGCTCCTTTGAGCTCAACGTGCCCGCCGATGCCTTCAACGACGCTCTGAGCATCATGGCGAGCCAGGCGACCATTATGATCGGTGCCACCGACACCCAGGTTGTCTTTGAAGCCGGCAACACCACCTACGTGTCGCGCCGCATAGAGGGTGTGTATCCCAACTACAAGCAGCTCATCCCCGATTCGTGCGTAACGAGCGTCAAGATCGACGTGGCGGCTTTTAATGCCGCCCTCAAGCGCGTGGCGGTCATCGCGAGCGCCAACCCCGCCGTCAAGTTTGAGATCGATGTCGAGAACGGCCAGATGGGCCTGTCCTCCATCTCCAATGACCAGGATCTGGCGCAGGAGACGATCGATGTCGAGGCCGAGGGCGAGTCGGGCACCATTGCCTTTAACTACCACTACATCTTTGGCTGTCTCAACGCCCTGTCCAAGGAGAAGGAGATCACGCTGGAGCTCAAGAGCTACTCGCAGGCCGGCATCTTTAAGTCCTACGACAAGATCAACTATCTGTACCTGGTCATGCCGGTGCGCATCTAGCGGCGCCCTATGGCCATGTTCGCCCGCGATCTTTCCGTCGCGCGCTACCGCAGCTTCGATAGCTATCGCCTGGAACTGAGCGATGGCGTGACGGTGCTCGCGGGGCCCAACGCGGCGGGAAAGACCAACCTCATAGAGGCGCTGCAGCTGCTAACGAGCGGCGCCTCGTTTAGGCATTCCACTGCCGTCGAGCTTGTGCACGACGGCACGGGTTTGTGCAAGGCCGAGCTTAGGCTCGAGGGCGATGGCCGCGTGCTGGACATGGGGCTATGTGTGGAGGACGGTAAGCGTTCGTTTAGCCGCAACGGCAAGCGATGCGCCGCCTCTGGCGTGCGCGGCGTGCTGCCGAGTGTTTTGTTCTGCCCCGATCATCTGGATATGGTTAAGCGTGGTGCCAGCGTGCGTCGCGCCGCGCTCGACGACTTTGGCGTGCAGCTGAGCGCTCGCTATGCCGATCTGGCAAGCGCCTACGGCCGCTGCGTGACGCAGCGCAACGCCCTGCTCAAAGAGACATGGTGCTGCCGTGAGATGCTCGGTGCGTGGAATGAGTCGATTGCCCGCGCCGGATCGGCCCTGCTGGTGCACCGCTTGGCCCTGCTCGATCGCTTGGACGCCCACGTGCGCAATGCCTACGGGCTGGTTGCGTCCGGGGAGGAGGCCGATGTGGCCTATGCGTCCACGTTGGGGGAGCTGCCCCAGACCGATGACCGCGAGGAGCTGAGGGGCTGGGCATACGAGCGCATGCTCGCGGCGCTCGACGAGCGTGCCGACGAGGAAATCCGCCGCGGCGTGACACTCGTGGGTCCGCACCGCGACGAGATTGAGTTTTCGGTCGCCGGCCGCTCGGCTCGCTCGTTTGCCAGTCAGGGTCAGCAACGTACGTTGGTTCTGGCTTGGAAGGTGGCCGAGGTGGCCGTAGCCCGCGATATTCTGGGTACCGCCCCGCTGCTGCTTTTGGATGACGTGATGAGCGAGCTCGACGGCGATCGCCGCGCCGCTTTTTTGCAGCTGATCGGCGACGACATCCAGACAGTCATAACCACCACCAATTTGGGATACTTTACCGATGAGTTGCTTGATCGAGCCAGGGTGGTGAGCATGGGTGAGGCGTGCTAATTACGAGCGTGAGAACGGCACGGCTGCCTTCAGTGACTTTTTGGGTGCCGAGCGCCAGCGCATCTTGGCGTCGGCTACGCCCGAGCGTCGTGCGCAAATGGAGGCCGCCGAGGAATCGCGCGCGGTCTACCGTGCTTGGAACGCGGTGTGCTCGGGCACGCGCGAGGGCCGGCATGTGACGGGGCTGCGTTATCTTCCCGAGTCCAACGAGCTGCTGGTGTATCTCGATTCGCCCTCGTGGACACAGGAGATGACACTTTTGCGCGAGATAATCCGCGCACGCATGGAGCGTGCCGGCGCGCATGTGGATGGCCTGGTATTTAAGACGACCCGCCCCGGCCACACGCCGCCCGCGGCAAAAGAGCGCCTGCGCCCGGTCGCGACCGAGCGCCCGCCCGCGCCGCATGCCGACCTGAATGAAGCCGAGCGCGCCGAGATCGAGCGCCAGGTGTCGCCCATCGAAGACCAAAAACTGCGTGAGGCCCTCCAGAACGCCATGAGGGCCAGTGCCGAGTGGGCCAAGGGCGTGCAAAGCAAAAAAGAGTCTTAAATCGCATCTGGTGGCCTTGTATAGGCAAATACCCTCGTCCCCGAGGGTATTTTTTACGATAAAATAGTAAGGCTATACAGATTTTCTTAACCGAAGGAGGACGTGTGGCAAACGAAAACGATTACGATGGCGGCGAAATTAAGATCCTCGAGGGTCTCGAAGCCGTCCGTAAGCGCCCGGGCATGTATATCGGCTCGACGAGCGCCAGCGGTCTGCACCACCTGGTGTGGGAGATCGTTGACAACTCCGTCGACGAGGCCATGGCCGGTTTCTGCACCGAGATTCAGGTGACGGTCCACGCCGACAACTCCATTACGGTCGTCGATAACGGGCGCGGCATCCCCGTCGACGAGCACCCTGTCAAAAAGATTCCGACGCTCGAGGTCGTCATGACGATCCTTCACGCCGGCGGTAAGTTCGATAACTCGGCCTATAAGGTTTCCGGCGGCCTGCACGGCGTGGGCATCTCCGTTGTCAACGCCCTGTCCAAGCGCGTGGTCGTGCAGGTGCGCCGCGACGGCAATATCTACGAGATGGAATTCTCGCGCGGCAAGACCGTCAAGAAGATGGAGGTCGTGGGCACCTCGGATTCGACGGGCACCACCGTCTCCTTCTGGCCCGACGACGAGATCTTCGAGACCTGCGTCTACGATTTCGATACACTGCACAATCGTCTGCAAGAGACGGCGTTTCTCAACAAGAACCTCAAGATCGTGCTGACTGACGAGCGCGAGGCGGCTCCCCGCGTGGAGGAGTTTTGCTACGAGGGCGGCATCATCGACTTCGTCAAGTTCCTCAACGACGGCAAGGACGTCCCCGAGGCCTTTAAGGAGCCCATCTACATTGAGGGCAAATCGGACCCGGATGCGCCCGTGGCCAAGATGGGCGAGGTCGAGGTGTCCCTGCAGTGGAACGCCGGTTATGGCGAGAACGTCATGTCGTTTGCCAACGACATCTACACCCCCGAGGGCGGCATGCACCTCGAGGGCTTCCGCACCGCCCTCACCCGCGTGATTAACGATTACGCCCGCAAGCAGAACCTGCTTAAGGAGAAAGAGGCCAACCTGAGCGGTGACGACGTGCGCGAGGGTCTCTCGGCCGTCATCTCGGTCAAGCTGCCCGATCCGCAGTTTGAGGGCCAGACCAAGGCCAAGCTCGGTAGTTCCTACATGCGCGCGCTTACGCTCAAGATCGTGACCGACGGTCTTGCCGACTACCTTGAGGAGCACCCCAAGCCCGCCCGCGAGATCGTCAAGAAGGCGCAGCAGGCCTGCAAGGCCCGCAACGCCGCCCGCAAGGCGCGCGAGGCGACCCGTCGCAAGAGCCTGCTCGAGACGGCGTCGCTGCCCGGCAAACTCGCCGACTGCTCGGTGCGCGATGCCGAGCTGACCGAGCTCTTCATCGTAGAGGGCGACTCGGCAGGCGGTTCGGCCAAGGACGGCCGTCGCCGAGACATCCAGGCGATTCTGCCCCTGCGCGGCAAGATTCTGAACGTCGAGCGCGTGGGCGACCATCGTGCGTTCTCGAGCGACACCATCCAGTCGCTGATCACCGCGATCGGTTGCGGCGTCACGACGAGCGCCGGCGACGGCGGCGACTTCGATATCACCAAGGCGCGCTACCACAAGATCATCATCATGACCGATGCAGATGTCGACGGTGCGCATATCCGCATCCTGCTGCTGACGTTCTTCTACAAGTACATGCGTCCGCTGATCGATGCCGGCTATGTCTATGTTGCCTGCCCGCCCATCTTTGGCATTAAGGTGCGCAACAAGATCCACTACGTGTATCCCAACGGCCGACAGCCCGAAGACGAGATTCTGCGCGACACCATTCAGAGCCTGGGCCTGAACCCCGACGACAACGACGAGGACGGCAAGGCCAAGGATGGCAAGATCACCAAGAAGCGCAAGGGCTATACCGTCCAGCGCTACAAGGGCCTGGGTGAGATGGACCCCAAGCAGCTTGCCTCGACGACGATGGACCCCAAGACCCGCATTTTGCAGCGCGTGACGATCGAGGATGCCGTGGTGGCGGACCGTGCCGTACGCGAGCTCATGGGTTCCGAGGTGGGCTATCGCCGCGAGTACATTGAAAAACACGCGCATGATGCACGCTTCTTAGATGCCTAACCTGTTCGGCTTTCCCAGCCACCGCACCTTCGCCCTCAATCGTCGGTTGCGTACCCAAGTACGCTTCCCTCCTCTTTCGGGCGAATCTGCGGCACCTGGAAAAGCCGTCTCCGTGGTAGGGAACTAATGGACCACGCAAACCATGAGGAGGTAACGTGGCAGACGATATCAACAGCAACGAGGGTATGGACGAGGCCGGCGACGCCGGTATGCCCGATGATCTGAAGCGCCTGCTCGCCCGCGCCGAGCAGGGCGAGGACGGCGATCCGGATTCCTACAACCCCGATGTCGAGGATGAAGAGGAAGAGGATGACGACGCCGAGCTCGAGGAGAGCTTTGGCGCGGTCGATCGCGGTGCCTCGGCCGGCGAGGACATCAACGGCGGCCAGCTCCAGATTTCGGAGTTTGGCCGCGAGATGAAGCAGTCGTTTATCGAGTACTCGATGTCGGTCATTACGGCACGCGCCCTGCCGGACGTGCGCGACGGCTTAAAGCCGGTGCACCGCCGCATCCTGTACGCCATGAACGAGAGCGGCATCTACCCCAACCGCCCGCACAAGAAGTCGGCCTGGACGGTCGGCGAAGTTATCGGTAAGTACCACCCCCACGGCGACTCCGCGGTCTATGAGACCATGGTTCGTCTGGCGCAGTGGTTCTCCATGCGCACGCCGCTTATCGACGGCCACGGCAACTTTGGCAACATCGACGGCGACGGTGCCGCAGCTATGCGTTACACCGAGAGCCGTCTGGCAAAGCCCGCCATGGAGCTGCTCCGCGACCTGCAGAAGGATACCGTCGACTGGCAGCCCAACTACGACGAGTCGCTCGCCGAGCCCGTGGTACTGCCCGCACGCTTCCCCAACCTGCTGGTTAACGGCAGCCAAGGCATCGCTGTAGGCATGGCCACCAATATCGCCCCGCATAACCTCACCGAGGCGATCGAGGCCACCTGCTACCTGATCGACAACCCCGACGCCACCGTCGACGAGCTCATGCAGATTATGCCCGGCCCGGACTTTCCCACCGGTGCCATCATCATGGGTAGCGCCGGCATTAGGCAGAGTTACGAGACCGGCCGCGGTTCCATCACCGTGCGCGCCAAGGCCCATGTGGAGTCCACCAAGACCGGCCGCAGCCGCCTGGTCTTTACCGAGATTCCCTACATGGTCAACAAGGGCACCCTGCAGGAGAAAATCGCCCAGCTCGTAAACGACAAGCGCATCGAGGGCATCTCGGACATGCGCGACGAGTCCAACCAAAAGGGCATCCGTCTGGTCATTGAGCTCAAGAAGGGCGTTATCCCGCAGGTCGTACTTAACAACCTGTATAAGTACACCTCGCTGCAGACCACCTTTGGTGCCAACAATCTGGCGCTCGTCAATGGCGTTCCTAAATGCCTGAGCCTGCGCGAGATGCTGCAACACTACATCGACCACCAGGTCGACGTAGTCACCCGCCGCACCCACTTTGACCTTAAAAAGGCCCAGGCCCGTGCACATATCCTTGAGGGCTACCTTATGGCCCTCGACCATATCGACGAGGTCATTAGCATCATCCGCTCCTCGCAGACCGATGCCGAGGCCAGCAGCCGCCTGATCGAGCGTTTTGGCTTTACGCCCGAGCAGACCACGGCCATCCTCGAGATGAAGCTGCGTCGCCTGACCGGCCTGGAGCGCGACAAGATCCAGGAAGAGCTGGACGGCCTGCGCCGTGCTATCGCCTACTACGAGGACCTGCTGACGCACGAGGAGAAGATTCTGGGCGTCATCAAGGAAGAGATGCGCGAGATCTCCAAGAAGTTTGGCGACAAGCGCCGTACCGAGATCAGCCAGGTCGAGAAGGATCTGGACGTCGAGGACCTCATCGCCGACGAGGACATGGTCGTGACCATCACCCACACCGGCTATGTGAAGCGTATCCCGGTGGCCGCTTACCGCGCCCAGAAGCGCGGCGGCAAGGGCGTGTCGGGCGTCAACCTTAAAGAGGACGACGTTATCGACGAGATGTTTATCGCGTCCACCCACGAGTATGTGCTGTTCTTCTCGAGCAAGGGCAAGGTCTACCGTCTGAAGGTGCACGAGCTGCCGGTTGGTACGCGCCAGGCGCGCGGCACCGCAATCGTCAACCTGCTTCCCTTTGAGGAAGGCGAGAAGATCGCGAGCGTCATTAGCTGTCGTGAGTTCCCCGCCGATGAGTACCTGATGTTTGCCACCAAGAACGGCATGGTCAAGAAGACCGTGATGAGCGCCTATGATCGCAGCCGCCGCGATGGCCTAATCGCCATCAACCTGAGGGACGACGACGCGCTGCTCGCCGTGCGCCGCGTACGCGAGGGCGACAAGATCATCATGGCCACCACTGCGGGCAAGGCGATCATGTTCCCCGAGGACCAAGTTCGCGCTACCGGCCGCGACACCAGCGGTGTCCGCGGCATTGGCATGAAGGACGGCGTGAGTGTCCTGGGCATGGAGGTCACCAACGGCGAGGGCGACCTGTTTGTCATTACCGAGTGCGGCTACGGCAAGCGCACGCCGGTCTCGGATTATCCGGAGCAAAACCGCGGCGGCCAGGGTGTCTACACCATCCAAATGACCGAGCGCAAGGGCAACCTTGCGGCCATGAAGGCGGTCGGCCCGCAGCATGAGTTGTTTATCGTGACGGAGGGCGCGACGGTCATTCGCGTCAAGACCGACGAGATCAGCCAGACCGGTCGAACCACGCAGGGTGTCAAGATGATGACCGTAAGCGATGACGACCGCGTGTGCGCCGTTGCCCGCATGACGGCCGCCGAAGAGAAGCCCGAGGGCGAAAGTGCCGAGACCGCAGACGTCACCGAAGAGGCCCCAGTCGACCCAGGCGACGGCAACGACATACCAGAGGATCTCCTAGACGAGTAAGAGGCCCTAGCTGGTAAAAATCATCAGACCCCATATATCGGCGGTCGGCGCGCAGTGCGCCGACCGCTTTTTTGACAATCTTTGAACCCCACGCCGGCCCCGGCTGCCCGGCGGCATGCGAAGTCGATCGCGAGTTCCGCATGAGCCGGAGAGCACTTAATGTGCTCTCCGTGCGAGCAGGACTGTCCGAGCAGGCGACTTCTCATGCCGCCGGGCAGCCGGGGCCGACACCCTTCAAAGATTTTCAAAAAAGTTGTTGACGTGCGCGTAACGACTCGTCTAATATATCCCTTGCGCGATGGACCTGTAGCTCAGTTGGTTAGAGCGTCCGGCTGATAACCGGGAGGTCACAAGTTCGAATCTTGTCAGGTCCACCACTTTCTTTCGCAATAAACACCCCAGCGAGAGCCGAGTCGCCGCTGGGGTGTTTATTACTGTCTCCGTGGGGGTTTAGCTCAGCTGGGAGAGCGCGGGCTTTGCAAGCCTGAGGTCAGGGGTTCGATCCCCCTAACCTCCACCATGATGGACCTGTAGCTCAGTTGGTTAGAGCGTCCGGCTGATAACCGGGAGGTCACAAGTTCGAATCTTGTCAGGTCCACCATCAAAACGTTAAGAGCCCTGGGGCATTGCCTCGGGGCTTTTTTCTTACCCGTTGGAGCAGTTAATTTGGGACGGGGCTTTTTTGGCTACCCTGTTCTGCGCAGCCTCAGTTTCTAGACCTGCCGCTGGGTAGCTAAAAAAGCCCCGTCCCAAATTAACTACTTTGATTTTGTGTGCTGGGCGAAAGTTTGGGTAGTATAGCTATTCAACGCGGCGGAGCTGCCGCGCATGCCAATCACAACGTACCGGAGGTGTTCCATGGTTCGTGTCGACATAGAGACCATCGTCATGGCCGCCGGTCCCGTGCCATCGCTGATCGTCTTGCGCGAGCGTTGCCGTAAGTCGGATTCGTCCGCGCCGCTGCGCTCTGTTTCCATCCAGACCGGTTCCTACGAGGCAGCGGCCATCAGCCGCGGTATCGATACCGGCCGCACCGATCGCCCCATCACCCACGATCTTTTGCTCGATACCATCGAAGTGGTGGGAGCAAAGATCGAGCGTATCGAGATCGTGCGCGCCGAGCCGCCGGTGTTCTACGCGACGGTCGTCGTGCACACCGATAGGGGCGAGCGTATGCTTGACGCACGACCGAGCGACGCTATCGCCCTTGCCGTGCGCAGCAATGCCCCCATGTTTGTGGAGGACGATATCATGAATCGCTTGGGCACCGTCTCTCCGCTTGCCGACGAGGTTGACGACGAGAGTGAGTTCGAGAAGTTTGACGAGTTTGTCCACACGCTCTCGCCCGATGATTTCTAAATGTCGGTTGAGCACGATGCACGGAGAGCGCTGATGGGCACCAGCGTGTCGGCCGAAGCAGCCGCTATCGCGCGTGAGGCCCATATGCGCGCCGAGGCATTTGAGGCCGCGCGCATTGCGTATGTGACGCAGGCTCGCACCCTTCGCGAGCGCCGTGACTCCTATATCAAGATGGTTGTTGTCTCCGCGCTTGCCGCGGTAATCTTGTCGCGGCTTCGTGGTACAGTTGGTGCGCTTGGGTTTTCGATTTCGACGGGCCTGGTGATCTGGGGCGTGGTCGATGCGGTAATGCTGACCAACCAGATCAAGGTGCTCGACAAGCGCGCGGCGGATATGGTTCGCGCCCGTGACGCTGCCGCCAGAATCGCGGCCGAGGCACAGGAGTTATAACGACGCCGAATGCGATGGGAAGGTCAAAAGATGGCACAGGATATGCAGGACGCCGGTAACGTCTCCGCCGAGCTCGACGCCATGGTGTGCGATCTGATCGGTGCGTTTTTGGACGACCTTGCCGCCGGTGAAAACCCGGGCGTTGTCGTGGCGATCGAGGATGCCGCCTCCAACCGCTATCTTGCGGCTCTCGACGAGGACGGTGAGGAGGCATGCCTGGAGGCTGCCACCAACTTTATCTCCGAGCACAAGATGGGTCTCAAGGACGAAGGCCTGGGCCGCATCGCCCGCTATGCCATCGGCTACACCGGCTGTGTGGAGATCGAGGGCGGATATCACGACGCTTTGCTCGTTAGCTTCTTCGAGACCACGCTCGAGAGCGGTTTTTCGGCATATGTGCTGTACGAGGGCATGGGCGCCGGCGATGGTTTTATGTGGAGCGACCCTGAACCTGCAGGTGAGGAAACCCCTCTCATCTAGAATCGCTAAAATAAACGAGTTTTCGGTAAAAGGCTCAATATTCCCGCCGAGCGTTGTGTTGCTGGACGGGTCACATACGCGTGCCGTTTGTATATAGATAGAAGATAGGGGAACTACATGCGCGTAGACAATCTGAGGAACATCGCCATTATCGCCCACGTCGACCACGGTAAGACGACGATGGTCGATAAGCTCCTGCGTGCCACGGACGCCTTCCGTGCCAACCAGCAGGTCGAGGATCGCGTCCTGGACTCCAACGACCAGGAGCGCGAGCGCGGCATCACGATTCTCGCCAAGAACATCTCTATCGAGTACAAGGACGTTAAGATCAACGTCATCGACACCCCGGGCCACGCCGACTTTGGTGGTGAGGTCGAGCGCGTGCTGCGCATGGCCGACGGTGCCCTGTTGCTGGTCGACGCCTTTGAGGGCCCCATGCCCCAGACCCGCTTTGTCCTACGTCACGCCATCGACACCGGCCTTAAGATCATGATCGTCATCAACAAGATCGACCGTCCGGGCGCCAACCCCGAGAAGGCCTACAACGACTGTCTGGACCTTATGGCCGACCTGGGCGCCACCGACGACCAGCTCGAGTTTGCCATGGAGCACGTGGTCTATGCCAGCGCCATGAATGGCTTTGCCCGCCTTGACCCCAACGACGGCAACATGGACATGTACCCGCTGCTCGACATGATCATCGACGACATGCCCGCGCCCGAGGTTGACGAGACCGCGCCGCTCGCTATGCAGTGCGTGACCATCGACCACTCCAACTTTGTCGGCCGCATCGGCATTGGCCGCGTGTACTCCGGCACCATTCGCCAGGGCGATCAGATCCTGGTCGTCAAGAACGACGGTTCCAGCGCCACCGCTACCGTCAAGCAGCTCTTTACCTTCGACTACCTGGGCCGCACCGAGTGCCAGGAAGTCGGCGCCGGCGACATTGCCGCCGTCGTGGGTATCGAGCGCACCGACATCGGCGATGTCTACACCGATCCCGAGAACCCCGTCGAGCTCGAGCCTATCGAGATCGATCCGCCGACCCTGTCCATCGTCTTCGAGGCCTCGACCTCTCCGCTCGTCGGCCGCGATGGCGACATTGTGGGCGCTCGTCAGCTCAAGGAGCGCCTGTTCAATGAGGCCGAGAACAATGTGACCATGAAGATCGAGGAGCTCGAGGACAAGAGCGGCGTCGAGGTCTCGGGCCGCGGCATTCTGCACCTGTCCGTCCTGATGGAGTCCATGCGTCGCGAGGGCTTTGAGTTCCAGGTCGGCCGTCCCCGCGTTCTGTTTAAGAAGGATGAGAACGGCAACAAGATGGAGCCCGTCGAGCAGGCTGTCGTCGAGTGCCCGGACGAGTACTCGGGCAAGGTCGTCGAGGTCTTTGGCACCTCTGGCGGCATTATGACCAGCATGGACACCTCGGGCATCGTGACGCACCTTGAGTTTAAGATCCCGACCCGCGGCATCATGGGCCTTAAGAACCGCATCATGAACGTCACTCACGGCGAGGGCGTGTTCTATCACACCTTCCTGGAGTACGGTCCTTACGCCGGCGAGATCGGCAACCGTCAGAACGGCGCCATGATCTCCATGACCACCGAGAAGGCCGTTGCCTACGCTCTGGGCACGCTGCAGGAGCGCGGCCAGCTGTTTGTTGAGCCGGGTGTCGAGTGCTACGAGGGCATGATCGTGGGTGAGCGCAGCAAGGCCGGCGACATGGTCGTCAACATCGCCCGTACCAAGAACCTGGGCAACCAGCGTTCCTCGACCTCCGATATCTCCGTGCAGCTGGTGCCGCCTCGCACCTTCTCGCTGGAGGAGGCACTGGAGTACATCGCCGATGACGAACTGGTGGAGATCACCCCCAAGAACATCCGTCTGCGCAAGCGTCTGCTCAACGCCACCGATCGCAAGAAGGCTGCCGTTCGCGCCGGTCAGGTCAACAAATAAGCGCTGAGCTCTGTAGCATTCACAAGAAAGGGCGTCGACCATCGCGGCCGGCGCCCTTTTTGTACCACCACAAAGAGGAAGGACACCTTTGCGGTGGTTGGCGGTTAGGCGGAGGGAAGGCCCGGGGTGTTGGGGGCCTTTTGCGGTTTGACGTGGGCGTTGCGCCAGATGATCTGAATGAGATAGCCCAGCATAAAGACGAAGGCTACGCCGCTGATAAAGTTGCCCATAAGGGGAAGTGCTGTAAGGGCGCCGGCGATGGCGCCGCCCACGGCGGCCATGGCGTAGCGGTTCTGGCTGTGCCCGACCATGCGTGCGACCGCGGTGCCCGCAAAGGCCGCCGAGACCAGGGCGATGCCGATGACGCCGCACATCAGGGCTCCGGCGAGCGACAGGCCGGCAATAGAGATGATGAGCAGCAAGATGGCGGGAACGGCGGCTACCGTGCCCAAAAGACCGCTCACCCACAGCGGGGCGGGGTGCCGGTGAAGCATGCCGGCCGCGCTGGCTGTTGCACGCGGAAAGACGAGCTCAAGGAGAATCGCGACAAAGCAGGTGGAAAGAGCTGCGGCAACGATGCCGCCGATGACGTCGTTGATGGTGGAGGTATCCTCGTTCTCGGTGCGGTCGATCTTGAGGGCTCCCACTTTGGCGCCGTCGGCGCGTTCGGGATCCTGTGAGACATGAGCGTTTACGGTGCCGGTGATGTTGGCGTTTTTGCCGAGCACCAGCTTGTCGGCCCAGACCTCAACATCGCCATCGACAGTGCCGTCGATGGTTACCGTACTGCCCGCGAGCACTGCCGACTTGGCGGAGCCGCGCAGGGCAACCGTCTCACCTGCGGCATAGAAGCAATTGGCGGTACTGCCGGAGTTAAGTACGACGTGCTGAGCGGCAACTGTCACGCTTCCATCAATGGTGGTCTTGGCGATATCGATGGTGCGCGCCGCCAGGCGAACGGCGCCGCCTACGGTGCAGTCGCGAATCGACAGGCTTTCGCCGGCGGCGATGATATCGCGGTCGATGGACGCGTCGTCCAGGCTAAGGCTTTGACCGGCCCAGTACAGATCGCCCCCGACGCCGGATGGACTGGAATCCCCGTCGGACACGAAAACATTGCCCGCGGTGTCGGTGCCGGCGAATGCCATGGAAGGCAGCGCGGTAAACGCCAGCGCGATAAGCGCGAAGGCCATAATGAGGTGTCCGCGCATGTTGTGACGTTGCGCCGCCGCGGGTTGGTTGTGAGGCATGGTGAATCCTTTGCTTGGTGATTTGCATACGCCCAATATGGTACCCATTGCGCCTTCGCTCTAAAAGAAACTCGTGGTTGCAGTATTCTGCATGGGCAATTGCCTACGTAAGGCGTCGCGGGATATCGGGCCTGCGGCCGGTTGTAGATAGGCTGTCACCTTGCGATGGGTCGGGCCGTGCAATCTATTTTTTACGATGTAGGAAACGCGCGATATCGTCCTCGGTGGGGCTTTTGATGTCAAAGCGCAGCGAGAGCCAGCGCAGGCCCATGGTCACTGCGACGCAAACGACCAGCGCGACGACATTGCTGACCAAGCCGCTCATGACAAGGCAAACATAGCTTGCCGATCCAGCGATAGCCGCGATGGCATAGAAGTTGGTGCGCTGGAAAATACCCGGCACCACACCCATAAAACCATCGCGCAGCATGCCGCCGCCTACCGCGGTAAAAAAGCCCATCATGATGCACACGACCGGTGCAAATCCGTACACGAGCGCCTTATCTGCGCCGGTTGCCGCATAAATACCCACCGAGATGATGTCGAGCAGGGGGATGAGCTTGTCGGGCTTGTCGACGATGGCAGGGAAGATGTAGATGATGGCCGCCGTGGCGATGGACAGCGGCAGCGCCATGGGCTGGTTAAGGATGTAGACGTTGCCCACCTGGAGTGTCATATCGCGCAAAAGACCGCCGCCCAGACCGCAGACCACGGCGAGCGCGACGGCGCCCACCAGATCGAGTTTGTGCTCGCGCGCAACCAGTACACCCGAAATCGATGCCGCGACGACAGCGAACATCTCGAGCCAAAACGGGATGGCAACCATGGCATCCGAGGCGTGTGCGGTAACGATTACAGTGGCGATGACGGGCAAGGTGGGTTCCTTTGGGTAGTTGGATTGGAAAATGCCCGTACATAGTACATGGTTGTGGGAGGTCGTGACCCCATTGCTCGGTAAACGGTCGGAACTGGGTGCGGTCACAGGTTCCAAACATGTACATCAGCATCCAAAAACGACATTTTTTGACATCTTTGGAGGGTGATGCACATGTTTAGAGATCTGGGTTGGTGTTGAACGCCCTGGCGGGTTCGAACCCCTCCTCCGCCGCCGTATTTGTCTGTAAGGGACTCAAAACAAAAAAGCTCCCTTTGTTGGGAGCTTTCTCAACCAAAATGGCGGAGGAGGAGGGATTCGAACCCTCGTGACCTTATACAGGCCAAACGGTTTTCGAGACCGCCGCATTCAACCACTCTGCCACCCCTCCGCGTGGGGTAAAAACAAAGCAGGCACAAAGGCCTGCTTTGGAATTAACTGGCGGAGAGTCAGGGATTTGAACCCTGGAGACGCTTTTGACGCCTACACGATTTCCAATCGTGCTCCTTCGGCCACTCGGACAACTCTCCGTTAAATGCGAAAGTCAGTATACACGAGGAATCGCAAAGTGCAAACCAAAAACTTGGCATTTTTTAAATTGCATCGCTCCGTCGTTTGCCCAACCGTGCCGAAACCAATCGATGACCTGCGTAATCGGCCCAGGCGAACTGTTCAAATGAGGTAGTTACGGACGGTCGGGAATCAAGTTTAATAATTCAAAATGTCGCGTTGTACCGCTGGTATGCATTTTGCGACCGCAGCCATGCTGCGAGCGACTTGCGGTTATCTGGCAGAAAGTCGGTATGTACCCGCCCTTGTCCTCAAATCCGTCAAGCTCTTGGCCAGCATTTGGTTGGAATACGCAAGAAAGGCCGTGCGAGTATGGGCATATGTGGAGGTCATGAGGTTGTAGCTGCATATTCTTGCAGCCTGGGAGGTTGAAAGATACTATTACCAAGTCTTTTCCTGCTTCAGGCGCACCTTCACGACCTGAAGCCACATTTGTCCAGAGGAGGTGACAATATGAAGGCTTATGAACTGCTGTTCTTTGTTGACCCGTCGCTCGACCCCGAGACTCGTCTCGCTGTTATGAAGCGTATCGATACCACGATCGCTGAGGGCGCTGGCAAGGTCGACTCCGTTGACGAGTGGGGCAAGCGCAAGCTCGCCTACGAGATCAACGACCTCACCGATGGTGACTACACCCTCATCAACTTCCACGCAGATCCTACCCAGATCGCCGAGCTTGATCGCGTCCTGCGCATCACCGACGCTGTGGTCCGCCACATGATCGTCCGTCGCGACGACCAGGAGTAAGACTGTCGTTTTGGACTGGGCTTGTGCCCCAAGAGGAAGTAGTGAGTAATGAGCATCAATCGAGTGAACATCACCGGTAACCTCACCCGCGATCCCGAGCTGCGCGCCACTGCCGGCGGAACCCAGGTTCTGTCCTTTGGCGTCGCCGTGAACGATCGCCGCCGCAATGCGCAGACTGGCGAGTGGGAGGACTATCCCAACTTTGTCGACTGCACTATGTTCGGCACCCGCGCCGAGGCCGTGAGCCGTTTCCTGGCAAAGGGAAACAAGGTCGCGATCGAGGGCAAGCTGCGCTACAGCTCTTGGGAGCGCGACGGTCAGCGCAGGAGCAAGCTTGAGGTCATCGTCGATGAGATCGAGTTTATGAGCTCCCGCGGTGGCCAGGGTGGCTACGATCAGGGCGGTTACGCCCCCGCTGCTCCCGCGCCCGCAGCACGTCCTGCCGCACCGGTGGCTACGCCGCCCGCGGTCGATGTCTACGATGAGGACATCCCGTTTTAAGGGTTGTTCACCTATTTTTGAGTGAGAGGCGGCTTCGGTTCGCCGAAGTTGCCAAATGAAAGGTATTTTGACATGGCTAATGATTTTTCTGCACGTCAGCCGCGTCGTAAGTACTGCCAGTTCTGCAAGGAGAACACTGAGTTCATCGACTATAAGGACACTCAGCTTCTCCGTAAGTACATGACCGACCGTGGCAAGATCAAGCCCCGTCGCGTCACTGGCGCTTGCACGCAGCATCAGCATGACATCGCCAACGCCATCAAGCGTGCCCGCGAGATGGCTCTCCTGCCGTACACCGTCCCCGTGGTTTCCTCTCGTGGCAACCGCGACCGCGGCTAAGAAGGGAGACGCATCATGAAGGTTATTCTTCTCGATGAGATCAAGGGCAAGGGCGGCGAGGGTGACGTCGTAGAGGTCGCTCAGGGTTACGCTGAGAACTTCCTGTTCCCCAAGAAGCTCGCTGTTGCCGCCACCAAGGGCAACCTCAAGCAGCTTGACGAGCGTCGCAACAACATCGCCAAGCGCGAGGCCGTCCGTCTGGCTACCGCCAACGAGACCAAGGCTGCCCTCGAGGGCAAGCAGGTCACCGTCGACGTCAAGGTCGGCGACGAGGGCATCCTCTTTGGCTCCGTCACCGCCGCTATGATCGCTGACGCCATCAAGGATCAGCTCGGTATGGACATCGACCGCAAGCGCGTCGAGCTCGGTAAGCCCATCAAGGTTGCCGGTGCCCACACCGTTGCCATCTCGCTGTACCGCGAGATCAAGGCCGAGGTTGTCGTTCTCGTCGGCGTTACCGCCGAGGAGCTCGCTGCCGAGGCTGAGGTCGAGGAGGCCGCTGAGGTCACCGAGGCCGAGACCGCCGAGGTCGAGACCGAGGCTGCTGCCGAGTAGCATTTGCTGCAACGCAACAATCTTGTTCTAAGAAGGGCGCTCTGGGAGACCGGGGCGCCCTTTTATTTTTTGCGCTGAGTGGGTGTCACGTCATACATGGAGATGTAGTCCCACATAAGCGTTGTGTTAGACCGCTTTGGATAAGTGTCCTATGCACAGTACACGCAGCAGGACCCCCAATTGCGACAATTCCATCATCAGGAAAGATGGAGGTTGCAATGGAAGACGTGCTCACCCAGCTGACGAGGCAGTTCCTCCCGCAGATGACGGCTGCCGAGAAGAGCAGGGCCCTGAGATCGCTCAAGGCGCTGATAGACGCGGAGCTTTTCGACCTTGCGGCAAGCGAGGGGGCGGAAGACGATCCCGACAGAGCCTGCCCCTGGTGCGGCTCCCCGCATTACGTGAAGAGGGGGCGAGACGGGCGCGGCCGTCAGCGGTTCCTCTGCCGAGGGTGCGCCAGAACCTTCACCGACGCCACCATGCGCATCTTCTCCACCACCAAGCTCGACAGGTCGGCCTGGATGAGGTTCGCGGAGTGCCACGTGGACATGCTCCCGCTGCGCGAGTCGGCGGAAAAGTGCGGCGTGTGCCTCAAGACGGCGTTCTTCATGCGCCACAGGCTGCTCGAGGCTATGGCCAAGCGCATGCCCGCCTTCCGCGTGGAGGCCGGTGGCGGGGCCGAGCTCGACGAGTGCTTCTTCAGGGAGAGCTTCAAGGGAAACCGCTCCAGGTCGGAGTCCGGCATGCCCAGGAAGCCCCGCACAAGGTCGCAGGGAACCGACGGGCACGAGAAGATATGCGTGCTCACCGGCATCAACGACGCCGGCGACATCTTCTACGAGATCGCGGGGAGGGGCGGCCTCGACGAGGCGGCAGCCAGGGAGCTGCTCGCCGACAAGCTCGCGGTCGGCGCGATAATCTCGACGGACCGTGCGCACGTGTACCGCCGCGTCCTGCCCGCCCTCGGCGTCGGCGAGCACATCGCCAGCAAGAGGGAGGAGCACGCCATCAACAGGGTGAACAGCCTCCACTCCCAGATGAGGCACTTCATCGGCAGGTTCCGGGGCGTCTCCACGAGACGCCTCGAGAACTACCTCGCCTGGTTCAAGTGGACGTGGTGCTTCAAGGTCCGCAGGAGCGCGGACGAGCTCGCCGAGCTCATAGTGAGGCAGGCGGCCCGCGGCACGTACGAGAAGACCTGGCGCCAGTACAAGGTGACCCCCTATCCGTTCTACGAGTACTGGATCAAGCAGGCGAAATGGGACTCGCGTGCGCGGAGGGCCATATACGGCGTGGCGTGATGTCCAGGGCGGTCTGGCGCAGCGCATCTGCGGCAAGCGCTGAAGTCGTGACCCGATGCAAAAAGCAACAGCTAGCGATATTCTTCGGGAACGTCGAAACCGTACTCACGGCATAGGAGCATGACATCGTGGACGTCGTGCTCGTCATGCTGATAGCCAAAGTGAAACAACAGCTGGCTTTCGGGGTCGATGCACGACACCTCCACCTCGCCGATGCGCCCCCTCCCCGAAAAGACCTCCCCGGGAAAACGATCTCCCTGATACAGAATATCGCCATTCTCGGCGAAATCGAAGCAATGCAGGTCGACGATGCGCCCCGCCTCGTCTTGCCACACCGTGTGATCTTCGGTGGTGAAAGATGCAGCCACCTCGGAAAACCCCTCATCAGCAATTAGATCCACGAACCTTTGGTAATCCCCGCGCTGAACGAACAGGTCGATGTCGTTATGAGCCCTGGTCTCACGCCCGACAAGCGCATCGACGCCCCAGCCGCCATCAAGATATACGCCAATGCCCGCACCTGCGGAAAGGCCGATTATCCAACACGCATCATCCTTGGTGACCATAGGAGCTCCTTCGCTTTCGCCTGCTATTTAAGCAAGAAAGATTATAGGAAAAGTCCCAGTATCCAAAGTGGTCTAACACAACGCACATAAGGGACCGTTCATCCGTTTGGTTCGGTGATGATTATTAAGGCGCGCCTCGATTTAAAGCTGTGGCTGATACTATGGATGCTCGCAAGCGATATGAATGAGGATGCTCATGGCATACGACGATAGGGAGACATGGCTGACGGTCGAGGACCGCGGCTCCAAGTTGGGTCTCCCCCAAAACCAAGATGCAGAGGCCAACGTACTGGCCGCCATGCTGCTATCGCCCGAGGTGGTCGAAGAAGCCCAGGTCGAGCTGCAGCCCGACGATTTCTACCGGCCCATTCATAAGACCATCTATACCGCGATGGTCGATATGTACAACAGTCGCATTCCCATCGACTCCATCTCGCTGATCGATTACCTGCGAAGCATCAACAAGCTCGATGCCGTGGGCGGCGAGGCGTACATTTTGGAGCTGATGGGTCAGACCCTGTCGCTCGTCAACTGGCAGCACCATGCCGCCATCGTTCGTCGCGACTCGATGCTGCGTGAGCTGATTGGCGCCACCAACGAGATTAACGCGCTGGCCTATAACGCCCCCACCGATACCAAAGAGGTCGTGGAGCTGGCCGAGAGCAAGCTGCTCAAGGTTACGGCGCGCGAGGTTAAGTCGAGCTACAAGACACTGACCGAGTTTATGGTCGAGGCCTATAACGAGGCCGAGGAAGTGTGCCAGGCCGGTGGCCAGGCAGCGGGCGTTCCCACGGGCTTCCCGTCACTCGATCGCATGCTTATGGGCTTCCGCGAGGGCCAGCTCATCATTATCGGCGCCCGCCCCGCCGTGGGTAAGACCTCGTTCGCTCTAAACCTGGCGCTCAATGCCGCCGCTGCGGGCTACACCGTCGGCTTTTTCTCGCTGGAGATGTCGGGCAAGGAAATTGCCCAGCGCCTGATTTGCGCCTATGCCATGATTTCGATCAGTGATTTTCGCATGGGTCGCATTAGCCCCGAGCAGTGGGCCAATATCAACGAGGCCACGCAGACCTTGTCCAAGCTCGATATTCTGATTGACGATACGCCCGGCACCACGGTGACCGAGATTCGCGCCAAGAGCCGCCGCATGCTCCACAACAAGGAGAAGGCCATCATTATCTTGGACTACCTGCAGCTGGTGAGTCCTCCGCCAGGACGCCGTTCCGAGAGCCGCACCGTCGAGGTCTCCGAAATGTCTCGTGGCTTAAAGATTATGGCCAAGGAACTCAAGATCCCACTGATCGCGCTATCTCAGCTGTCGCGTCAGGTCGAATCCCGTACCGGCAAGCGCCCGCAGCTTTCCGACCTGCGCGAATCGGGCTCCATCGAGCAGGACGCCGATATCGTCATGTTCTTGGACCGTTCCGCCGACGAGGCTGAGGCCTCGCGCGACGACCGACCCGACGAGGGCGTCACGCGTATTGTCGTGGCCAAGAACCGTTCGGGCCCGATCGGTGACGTCGACCTGATGTTCCTGCCGGCATCTACCAAGTTCTATGAGCTTGATGGGGTGCATACCGAGGAGTAGGACAGGCGCCCGTTGCACGGGTATACTGGGAATGTTTTGTGCTTCTGCCCGCCGTGTGGCGCGCAGACAGTCCATGTATGTAAGGAGTAAACATGCCGTCAACCGTTTTGGTCGGTGCCCAGTGGGGCGATGAGGGCAAGGGTAAGATCTGCGACCTGATCGCCGGCGACTTCGATGCCGTCGTGCGCTATTCGGGCGGCAACAACGCCGGGCACACCATCGTTGTCAACGGCAAGAAGTACGGCCTGCACCAGGTGCCCTCCGGCATCATGTACGCCGACCACGTGTCGGTGATTGGCAACGGCTGCGTCGTCAACCCCAAGGTTGTCCTTGAGGAGATCGACATGTTCGAGGCCGATGGCATCACCACCAAGAACCTCAAGATCAGCGGCAACGCACACGTGATCATGCCGTATCACGTCGACCTGGACGGAGCCTTTGAGCAGAAGCTCGGCAAGAAGAGTATCGGTACCACCAAGCGCGGCATTGGCCCGTGCTATCAGGACAAGATGGCCCGTATTGGCCTTCGTATGCAGGACATGCTGGACGAGGAGCTCTTCCGCGACAAGCTGGAAACCGCTCTTGCCCGCGTGAATCCCGAGCTCGAGCTGCTTTACGGCCTGCCCACCTACACCGTGGACCAGATCTGTGAAGAGTACCTGCCCATGGCCGAGCGCCTGCGCCCGTACATCACCGAGACGAGCCTGCTGCTCAACAACATGATCGATGAGGGCAAGACCCTGCTCTTTGAGGGCGCCCAGGCAACATTGCTCGATATCGACCACGGCACCTATCCGTTTGTCACGTCTTCCAACTGCACCGCCGGCGGCGCGATCACCGGTTCTGGTGTTGGCATGAAAAACGTCGACCGCGTGCTGGGCGTCATGAAGGCCTACATCACCCGCGTCGGTGCAGGCCCCATGCCCACTGAGCTTTCCTACGAGTCCGAGGCCGGCCATACGCTGACCGAGGAGGGCTATGAGTACGGCGTGACCACCGGTCGCCGTCGTCGCTGCGGCTGGTTTGACGGTCCCATCGCCAACTACGCCTCGCGCGTCAACGGTCTTACCGACATCGCCCTGACCAAGCTCGACGTGCTTTCGGTCTTCGACACCATTAAGGTGTGCGTGGCCTATGACGTCGACGGCGAGCGCTACACCAGCGTGCCCGAGCACCAGGTGCGCTTTGAGCATTCCAAGCCCATCTACGAGGAGCTTCCCGGCTGGAAGTGCGATATTACCGGCTGCCGCAGCTTTGAGGAGCTGCCGCAGGAGGCTCAGGACTACGTGGCATTTGTCGAGGATCTGGCGCACACGCGCGTGACGTTTGTCGGTGTTGGCGCCGGCCGCGAGCAGATCATCAACCGATTCTGGAAGTAATCGGCGTTATTTGGTTATTGCGATATACCCCTTCGCAGCCCGGACGGGCGGCCGAGGGGTATATTTGCTTGTAATGGGCCCGCATGGTTGACGGGCCGTTAATCCATAGAGGAGGCACCCTTGAAGGCGGACACTCAAACCATCGACATCCTGTTGTTGGGCAGCGGCGGCCGCGAGCATGCTTTGGCAGCCAAGCTCGCGGCATCACCGCGCGCCGGCAAGCTCTACATCGCCCCGGGCAACGGCGGCACCGCGAGCTGCGGCGAGAACGTGGTTCTCGACGATTGCGATCCTGCTGCCGTGGCGGCGTTTGCACAGAGCCACGGATGCGGACTCGTGGTGATTGGCCCCGAGGCTCCGCTCGTGGCGGGCGTGGCCGACGCCGTGCGCGCGGCGGGTATTCCCTGCTTTGGCCCGGGTGCCGAGGGCGCTCAGATGGAGGGCTCTAAGCTGTTCTCCAAGCAGCTCATGGAGCGCGCGGGCATTCCGACGGCCGCCTACGGCTCGTTTACCGACGAGGCTTCGGCTCTCGCCTATGTGCGCGAGCAGGGCGCTCCGCTGGTCGTGAAGGCCGACGGTCTTGCCGCGGGCAAGGGCGTTATTGTGGCAACCGAGCTTTCGCAGGCCGAAGAGGCCGTGCGCGAGTGCTTTGGCGGCACCTTTGGCGACGCCGGCAACACCGTGGTTATCGAGGAGATGCTCGTTGGCCCCGAGTGCTCGCTGCTGGCCTTTACCGACGGCAAGACCGTGCGCCCCATGGCCACCTCGCAGGACCACAAGCGCGCGCTTGAGGGCGACCTTGGTCCCAACACGGGCGGCATGGGCGTCTACAGCCCGGTGCCCATCGTGACCGACGAGGAGCACGCCACCATGGTGAAGGTCATGGAGCAGACCGTGGCCGAGCTCGCCGCCGAGGGCATCGATTACCGTGGCTGCCTGTACGGCGGCTTTATGCTTACCCCCGCCGGCCCCAAGGTGCTGGAGTTTAACGCCCGCTTTGGCGACCCCGAGACGCAGGTCGTGCTGCCGCGCCTTAAGAACGACCTGGTCGAGGTCATGCTTGCCTGCGCCAACTGCGAGCTCGACCAGATTGAGCTCGATTGGCGTGACGAGTGGGCGGTGGCCGTTGTCCTGACGAGCGCGGGTTATCCCGGCAGCTACGAGAAGGGCAAGGTCATCACCGGCATCGAGGATGCCGAGGCCATGGAGAACGTGACCGTGTATCACGCCGGCACCGCCGTGGTGGACGGCCAGCTCGTGACCAACGGCGGCCGCGTGCTCGCCGTGACCGCGCTGGGCGACACGTTCGAGAACGCTCGCAACCTTGCCTACGAGGCTTGCGAGAAGATCGATTTTGAGGGCAAGACCCTGCGTCACGACATTGGCCTGCGCGCGCTGCGTGGCCGCGACGCCTGGGGTGCCTAAAATCCGAGAGGAATGAGACGGATGGACGAGAAGAACGAAGAGCTCGTGGACGCGCAGATCGTCGAAGAGGACAGCCGCATGTATGGGCACGCCGAGGGCGAGCCTGGTGGCGAGGTCGCTGACGAGCCGGCGCTGGTGCTGGGCGACGACGACCCGCACGATGCCGAGCTGCACGAGAAGATTCTTTCGGAGGAGTGCGCCTGGAAGGGCAAGATCCTCGACGTCCACCGTCTTGAGGTTGAGCTGCCCAACGGTCACCGCAGCGCCCGCGATATCGTTCGCCATCCGGGTGCGGCGGCCGTTGTGGCGCTGACCGAGAGCGGCAAGATCGTACTGGTGCGTCAGTACCGCACCGCCATCGACCGCGTGACGGTTGAGATTCCCGCCGGCAAGCTCGACCCAGGCGAGGACCCGCTCGATTGTGCCAGGCGCGAGCTGCATGAGGAGACGGGCTTTAAGGCCGGGCGCATTCGCTTTTTAACGTCTATTGTCACGACCTGCGGTTTTTGCGACGAGATTATTCACATCTACCTGGCCACCAAGCTCGAGTTCGATGCGCCCAACCCCGACGATGACGAGTTTGTCAACGTTGACCTGGTGCCGCTGCACGAGCTGATCGATGCCGTGCTCGACGGCAAGATCGAGGATGCCAAGACCGTCGTGGGCGCGCTCGCCTGCGACAGCATCGCGCACCGCCTTGGTGGTTCTGAGCTGTAACGAGTGGGGATAGCCCTGGGACAAGTACTACTGATTGCTTTGTCCCAGGGTCTTACGTTGCTGATATTTCTTTGAGGATCACATGCTGAAGCGTTTTCTGTCTTACTACAAGCCCCAGATGGGGCTTTTTGCTGCCGATACCATTTGCGCCCTGGTGCTCGCCGCCATTGACCTGGCGTTTCCCATTATCCTGCGCAATCTGTGCGGCGGGCTGTTTACCCAGGGCCAGACTGCCATTATGCAGGCGCTCGGTATGATCGCGGTGGGACTGGTTCTGATGTATGCCACCCGCTGCGCCTGCCGCTACTTTGTGAGCTATTGGGGCCACGTGATGGGCGCGCGCATGGAGTCCAAGATGCGCGAGGACTTGTTCGATCAGTACGAGCGTTTTAGCTTTGCGTACTTTGATCGCAACAGCTCGGGTGACATGATGAGCCGCGTGGTCAACGACCTGTTCGATATCTGCGAGGCGGCGCACCACGTGCCCGAATGGATCATTATTTGCGGTATCGAGATCATTGGCTCGTTTGTGATTCTGTTTACCATTGCGCCGGTGCTCGCGCTCGCCATGGTCGTGGTGACGGCGGTGTTCGCGGTCATTATGTTTTGGCAGAATATGCGCATGCGCGAGGTCTTTAGCGATAACCGAAAAAAGATCAGCGGCATCAATGCGCAGCTGCAGGATTCGCTGGCGGGCATGCGTGTGGTCAAAAGCTTTGCCAATGAGCAGACCGAACGCTCTAAGTTCCGTGCCTCTAACGATCGCTACCTTTCGTCCAAGGAAAACATGTATCACGCCATGGGCGTCTACACCGCGACGTATGGTCTGCTCTCGGGCGTGCTCTATGTGATCGTGGTGCTGCTGGGCGGTTGGCTCGTTGCCCAAGGCCAGCTGCAGGCGGTCGATATGGCAACCTTCGCGCTCTACATTTCGCTGTTCTGCACGCCGCTCGAGACGCTCGTCAATTCGGCCGAGACGTATCAGAAAGCCATCGCCGGCTTTAAGCGCATGGACGAGGTGCTCTCGACTGTCCCCGATATTCAGGATAAGCCGGGTGCTGCGGATCTGCAGGTGACGGCCGGCGCTGTTGAGTATCGCGACGTGTGCTTTAGCTACGAGGATGTCGAGCTGGGCGCGGGCGACGGGACGCGTCCCGTTATCGACCATATGGATCTGTCCATTAAGCCCGGTCAAACCATCGCTTTGGTTGGTCCCTCGGGCGGCGGCAAATCAACGACTTGTTCGCTGTTGCCGCGCTTTTACGACGTTGCCGCCGGCTCCATTAGCATTGACGGCCAGGATGTGCGCGACGTGACGCAGCGTAGCCTGCGCCAATCCATCGGCCTGGTGCAGCAAGATGTCTATCTGTTCGACGGAACGATTGGCGAGAACATCGCCTATGGCAAGCCGGGCGCCACGGCAGAAGAAATCGCCGAGGCGGCCCGCCGTGCCAATATCGATACCTTTATCGAGTCGCTTCCGCAGGGCTACGACACCGTGGTGGGCGAGCGCGGCAGCCGTCTTTCTGGTGGTCAAAAGCAGCGCGTCGCCATCGCGCGCGTGTTTCTCAAAAATCCCAAGATCCTTATTTTGGATGAGGCGACCAGTGCTCTGGATAACGAGAGCGAGGAGGCGGTGCAGGAGTCGCTCGAGCGCTTGGCGCGCGGCCGCACCACGATCATCATCGCTCACCGTCTCTCGACCATTAAGCATGCCGACGAGATTGCGACCGTTGAGCATGGTCGCGTTGTGGAACGTGGCACGCACGAGGAGCTTCTCGCCCGTGGCGGCACTTATGCCCGTTACTATCGAATGCAGTTCGAAGGTGCGCGTGCGCACGAGCTCGACTGATTGATATGGCAGGAAGGTTATGGCTGATAAGAACCATCTGACTCCGGAAGAAGTGACGGAGTTATTCTCCGAAATCGATGCATCCGGCGTCTTGGATCCTACACTCGCCAAAAAGCGTACCGAGCGCATGCGCGAGAAAGAGTCTGCCGTCAAACGCGGTGACAAGGCGACACTGGCGCGGCTGCGCAGCGAGGATCGCGCGAGCCAGGCAAAACATATCGACCCGCTGTCCGAGGACGATCCTTCGGGTTCGCAGGTGAGCCATACCATTACGAAAACTGCCATGGTCGTGGTTATCGGCATCCTGGTGCTGATTGTGGGCATGCAGATCGGCTACGGCGTGATGCGACGCCTGAACACCGCGAACCTCTCCGAGAGCGTTTCGGTGGATACCGTCTCGACCGCGCTCAAAGGTGGACTTGAATGGGGCAACGGCTTTACGCAGTTCCCGCTCGATTTTACCGTTGACGAGGCCGACGAGGGTACGGGCACGGTTGAGGTGACGGTGCTGGACACGTCTTCTGCCAATGAACTCGAGTTGCTGTCCAACGGTCAAATTCAGGCGGCGGCGCTCGCAACCAATGCCCTGCTCAACGACAAGATTGACCGTGTGGTGTATAACGTCCACGCCTATATCGACGAGGACAGCAGGATTCAGCATGATTCCTTCTTTGGCATGTTTCCCGCCCAGGGCCACCAGAGCGCCATCCTGACATTCGTCTGGACCAAGAGCTCTTCCAACGCCACCAATATCGACTGGAAGATGCGTATCGTGAGCATGGATGACACCATTGCCGAGCGCATTCAGAAACAGGTGAACTCGGTATCGTCGCTCATCGAGGACCCGGCGGTGAGCCAGACTAAGATTGACGAGGAAAAGGCCGAACGTGACCTGGAGCACCGCCTGCACGGCCGCGAGATTTTCCGTGGCGGCAAGCTTGGCCGCACCCCGTCCGAATTACTTGAGCAGGACAAGCAAAAGTAGTCCGCAGCCACATAGAACGATGACATCCCGCGTGAGCCGCAAGCCCACGCGGGATGATTTTTCTGGGACGGGGATTAAAAAAATATTCTGTCATGTATGCGGTTGGCGAGTAGTCAATTTGGGACGGGGCTATTTTAGCTACCCCGGCTGGTGGCACGACGGTTAGGTTGATTGACGGACGGGGCAGCTAAAATAGCCCCGTCCCAAATTGACTACTCAGCGACAAAGCTCTGCTTTCAGAATGATTTTTTAATCCCCGTCCCAGAAAAATCATTATGCATAAGAAGTCATAATTATCATTATGTAAACAATTCTATGTAATTAACGCCATACGGCATACTTACGGTTAGAATACCGCGAGGCCTAACTACACACCTTTAAGCCGGTCCCGAGAGACCGGGAAGGAGAACTATGGCGAACAACCATATTGCGGGCGCTGCCGCCCGCACCATCGCGCCCAGCGAACTGTGCCAGCGCATGCTGGCCAAAACCAGCAAGGGTGCTTGCGGTCCCTGCATCCTGTACCTTGAGGATGGGACCATTTTTTATGGCCGTGCATGTGGTGCCGAGGGCACCGCGACCGGCGAAGTCTGCTTCAATACCTCACTCGAGGGTTACTTTGAGGTTATGACCGACCCGAGCTATGCTGGCCAGATCGTTACCATGACCTATCCGCAGATTGGCAATTATGGCATCGACGAGACCGATGTCCAGTCCGCCTTCCCCGGCGATGACGTACGCCCTGCGAGTGCTCCCGCCATGCGCGGCATGATCGTGCGCGACATGTGTGCCACGCCTTCTAACTGGCGCTCGGCCGTCAGCGTGCCGGAGTACCTGCGCGCACACGGCATCGTCGCTATCGAGGGCGTCGACACCCGAGCCCTGGTGCGCCACCTGCGCGACAATGGCTCCAAGATGGGCATTATCTCGACCGAGGTCCTCGATATCGACGAGCTTGCCGAGCGCTTGGCCTCTGCTCCCACGCTGGTGGGGGAGAACCTGGTCAAGACCGTGAGCTGCCTTGCGCCCCATCCGTTCGCCGGGAGCGATCTGCCCGCCGAGCATGGCTTTGCGCTTGCGGCCCCCGCTCCCGCCCGCCACAACGTGGTCGCGTACGACTGCGGTGTCAAGCGTGGCATCCTGGAGGGTCTGGTCCGTGCTGGCTGCGCCCTCACCGTCGTGCCGTGGGATACACCCGCTCGTCAAGTACTCGACATGAATCCCGATGGCGTCTTTTTGTCCAACGGTCCCGGCGACCCCGATGCCGTGGTAGAGACCTACGAGCAGGCGCAGCAGCTGATCGGCAAGGTGCCCGTCTTTGGCATTTGCCTGGGTCACCAGATGATCAGCTTGGCATGCGGCGCCCAGATGGAAAAGCTCAAATTCGGTCACCGTGGCGGTAACCAGCCGGTTATGAACCTGGTCAGCCGCCGCGTGGAAATTACCGCGCAAAACCATGGCTTTGGCCTGCTGTTCCCCAGCTTGGGCAAGCTTGTCCCCGAACTTTCGGGCGGCGAGACCGAGCATGCGGCCGACGGCGATCTGCGCGTCTGGGTGCGCCGTGGTATCGCGCCCGTCGTGATGAACGAGCGCTTTGGCCGCATTCGCCTGACGCATGTGAACCTCAACGACGGCACCGCCGAGGGCATTCAGCTGCTCGACGCCCCGTGCTTCTCGGTCCAATACCACCCCGAGGCCTCGCCCGGCCCCACCGATGCCCACTATCTCTTTACCGCCTTTACGCGACTCATGGACGGCGAGGAGAACTACCTGGACATCGACACCGCGAAGGACCGCCTGCAGGGCTGGAACTTTGCCGACGAGGGTTCCGCCACGACCGAGACCGAGGAGAACTAACATGCCTAAACGTACTGACATCAAGCGTATCCTCGTCATTGGCTCGGGTCCCATCGTCATTGGCCAGGCCTGCGAGTTCGATTACTCCGGCGCCCAGGCCTGCAAGGTGCTCAAGGAGGATGGCTTTGAGGTCATCCTGGTCAACTCCAACCCGGCGACCATCATGACCGAACCGGGCCTGGCCGACCGCACCTATGTCGAGCCCATCACCGCCGAATTTATCGAGCGCGTGATCAAGAAGGAGCGCCCGGACGCGCTGCTGCCCACGCTGGGCGGCCAGACCGGTCTGAACGCCGCCGTCGAGCTGGCAAAGGACGGCACGCTCGACCAGTACGGCGTCGAGATGATCGGCTGCGACCTTGCCGCCATCGAGCGCGGCGAGGACCGCAAGCTCTTTAACGAGGCCATGGCCGAGATCGGCCTGGAGGTCGCGCGCTCGGGCTATGCCTACAGCGTGGCCGACGCCGAGGCCATCGCCGAGCGCGTGGGATATCCCTGCGTGCTGCGCCCGAGCTTTACCCTGGGCGGCGCCGGCGGCGGCATCGCGCACACCCACGAGGAGCTCGTCTCCATCGTGAGCCAGGGCCTTGAGCTTTCGCCCGCCCACGAGGTACTGGTCGAGGAGTCCATCGAGGGTTGGAAAGAGTACGAGATGGAGGTCATGCGCGACCACGCCGGCAACGGCATCATCGTGTGCTCCATCGAGAACCTCGACCCCATGGGCGTGCATACCGGCGACTCCATCACCGTGGCGCCGGCGCAGACCCTCTCCGACCTTGAGTATCAGCGCATGCGTGTCGCCTCGCTCGCCATTCTGGAGAAGATTGGCGTCGAGACCGGTGGCTCCAACGTGCAGTTTGCCGTGAACCCGCAGACCGGTCGCCCGATCGTCATCGAGATGAACCCGCGCGTGAGCCGTTCGTCTGCACTGGCCTCCAAGGCCACGGGCTTCCCCATCGCCAAGGCCGCCGCTCGCCTGGCCGTGGGCTACACGCTCGACGAGATCGTCAACGACATCACCAAAGCCACGCCTGCCTGCTTTGAGCCCACGATTGACTACTGTGTGGTCAAGGTGCCGCGCTTTGCCTTTGAGAAGTTCAAGGGTACCGACCCCACGCTCACAACGCGCATGAAAGCCGTGGGCGAGATCATGGCGATCGGCCGCACCTTTGAGGAGGCCTTTGGCAAGGCCATGCGCTCGCTGGAGGACGGACATCAGGGCATTTGCGCTGGTGGCAAGGAAGGTGCCGATAAGCTGAGCGACGACGAGCTCGCTCGGGCCGTGGGCACCCCGACTGAGCACCGCATCTTCTTTGTGGTCGAGGCCCTGCGTCGTGGCTGGGATGTCGCGCGCATCCATGCCATCTGCGGCATCGATCCGTGGTATCTCAACCGTATCAACGATATGGTGCAGGTCCAGGAGAGCATTCGCGGCCTGCGCGTGGAGGACATCGACGCCGACGCGATGCGCCTGCTCAAGCAGTATGGCACGAGCGATGCCGAGGTTGCCGCGCTGACCGGCTCGGACGAGCGCTTTGTTCGCGCTTACCGTAAGGGCCTGGGCGTGGTTCCCAGCATGAAGACGGTCGACACCTGCGCTGCTGAGTTCTCGAGTGCCACGGAGTATCACTACAAGACCTACGAAAACATCTACCGCACGAGCCCGGTCGCCAAGAAGTGCGTTGCCCCCGACGAGACCACGCCGGCAGATAAGCCCAAGGCGATGATTCTGGGTGCCGGCCCCAACCGTATCGGCCAGGGTATCGAGTTTGACTACTGCTGCGTGCACGCGAGCTACGCGCTGGCGGCCCGTGGCTTCGAGACCATCATGGTCAACTGCAACCCCGAGACCGTCTCGACTGACTACGATACGTCCGATCGTCTGTACTTTGAGCCGCTCACCTACGAGGACGTCATGGACGTTATCGATGTTGAGCGCCCCGACGGCGTCGTGGTGACGCTCGGCGGCCAGACCCCGCTTAAGCTGGCGCGCATGCTCGAGGAGAGCGGCGTGAACATCATGGGTACCAAGCCCGATGCCATCGATTTTGCCGAGGACCGCGAGCGCTTTGCCGCCCTGCTCGACAAGCTGGGCATTATGTACCCGCCGGCGGGTCAGGCTACCTCGTTTGAGGAGGCCGAGGCCGTAGCTGCGCATATCGGCTACCCGCTGCTGGTTCGTCCGAGCTATGTGTTGGGCGGCCGCGGCATGATGATCGCCTACGATGCCGAGCATCTGCACGATTACATGGCCGAGGCTGCGCGCATTAGCCCCGACTACCCGGTGTACCTCGACCGCTTCCTGGAGGGCGCGATCGAGTCCGATGTTGATGCCCTGTGCGACGGCGAGGAGGTCTACATCGGCGGTATTCTGGAGCATATCGAGGAGGCCGGTATCCACTCCGGTGACTCCGCGACTTGCATTCCGCCGTTTAGCTTTAGCGAGAGTCTGCAGGCGAAGCTCCGCGAGACCACGCGCCGCATCGCGATGGCGCTGGGAGTCCGCGGCCTGGTCAATGTGCAGTATGCCATCAAGGGCGAGACTGTCTACGTGATCGAGGCCAACCCGCGTGCCAGCCGTACCGTGCCGTTTATCTCCAAGGCCACCGGCGTGCCGCTGGCCAAGTGCGCGGCGCGCATCATGGCGGGCGATTCCATCGCGAGCCTGGGCCTGCCGAGCGACGAGCGCCAGCTGGACTGCTTCTGCATGAAGGAAGCCGTTATGCCCTGGGGCCGTTTCCCGGGAGCCGACGTTATCCTGGGGCCCGAGATGAAGTCGACGGGCGAGGTCATGGGTGTCGCCAAGAGCTATCCCGAGGCATACGCCAAGACACAGCTGGCGATTGACTACAAACTGCCTGATCCGAGCGCCGGCAAGGTGTTCATTAGCGTGTGCGATCGCGACAAGCGCCATATCCTTTCGGTCGCCCGTATCCTGCGCTATCTGGGCTTTGACATCTGCTCTACCGAGGGTACGGCGCGCGTGCTGCGTGGAGGCAACGTGACGTGCGAGGTCGTGGAAAAGATCAGCGGTCCGCACGACGGCGAACGTCCCAACATCGGTGACCTTATCGCCGATGGCAAGATCGCGGTGATCATCAATACGCCGTACGGCCCGGGCTCGCGCGGCGACGGCTATCTGTTGCGCACCGAG
This sequence comes from Collinsella sp. LCP21S3_C7, assembly GCF_052118485.1. Lineage (NCBI taxonomy): Bacteria > Bacillati > Actinomycetota > Coriobacteriia > Coriobacteriales > Coriobacteriaceae > Collinsella > Collinsella sp. LCP21S3_C7. The sequence continues at coordinate 64,428 of NZ_JBQKHC010000009.1, forward strand.
GCGGTGCGCCGCGGCGTGACCTGCGTGACGGCGATGTCTGCCGCCAACACCTACGTGAGTGCTATCGAGGCGGTGCGCGAGGACCAGCAGGGCCACGGCAGCGCCAACGACATGGGCATGGACGTCATCGCCCTGCAGGACCTGCCGCAGTACACGGTGTAATGTGACCTGGTCGGGGGGGGGGGGGGGGGGGGGGGGGGGGGGGGGGGGGGGGGGGGGGGGGGGGGGGGGGGGGGGGGGGGGGGGGGGGGGGGGGGGGGGGGGGGGGGGGGGGGGGGGGGGGG
>NZ_JBQKHC010000010.1:0-63077 GCF_052118485.1 Collinsella sp. LCP21S3_C7
GGTGAGCCCGGCGCCGCGAAGCGCCCTGGCCCTCTCCACCATTCTCCTACTGTATGCCATGCGGACTCCGTTCCGGACCTCAACGGTCCAACTTTTTGTCCGCAGTCCCGCTTCCATTCTGGGATGTGACTTCCCGATGGGGGCCGATGCGGAAACTGCGTCCCGTTTCGGGTCTTTAAAGCGGGACGCGGCTTCCCCTAGGGAAGCATCTCGTTATTTGCCGTCGTCGTCCTGGGCTTCATCGCGCGCGTAGAGCTCCAGCATGCGGCGGCGGTATTCGCGCACGGCGAGCTTGGCGCGCTCCAGGCGGCGGCGCTCGCGTGGAGTCAGCTTGGACGGGTCGATCTCGTCGCCATAGGTCTTCTCAGCCAGCAAATGAGCGGCGTCCACGATACGGGCATCGATGTGGCCGCTTGCCGCCTCGGTCGAGAGGCGGTCAGCAATGGAATCAAGGGTAGGTATGCCGTCGAGCGAACGCCCATGGCCATGCGAGGTCAAAAGCTCATGCTCGCGCGCGAGCAGGCTCGCTAGGTCGTGGTGAGCGCGCAGGATATCGAGTGCGTCGGCAGGGTGCTCGGCGACCTCTGCCACGGCAGTGGCCGGCGCGGCATCGACCACGCGATAGAAGAGCTGCGCGAGCAGCGGCATCAAGAACACCGTGATGGCACCGGCGGCTACCATAACCGAGGCGACGTCTTGCGACAGCGCGCCTGCGTTGACGGCCACACTCGTCACGGCAACGATGATCGGCAGGGCCGTAGTGCAGTACAGGGCCACGGTAATGCGGCCATACGCCGAAACGTCACGTGTCGCGGGACAAATGCTCATAGAGACAAGGATCGGCACGGCGCGAATGATCAGCAACGCCGCGATAAAGCCCACGAGCAGACCCGGGCGCGACGCCACGGCCGTCAGGTCAATCTTTGCGCCTGACACGGTAAAGAACACCGGAATCAAAAAGCCATAGGCCAGGCCATCGAGCTTGGTCTCGAGCGTATGGTTGCCCTCGGGGATGATATAGCGCAGGACAAAGCCAGCGGCAAAAGAGCCCAACACGATGTCGAGGTCAAAGATGGCGGAAAATGCCACGAGTGTGACCAGGATGAGCACCGTCAGGCGCACGAACGTCTGCGACGTCGTGTCGGCCCGTTCCTCGACAAACGCAAAGAAGCGGCTGCCGACGCGCTTGGAGCGGCTCGGAACCACGGCCAACAGCACACAGACCAGTGCAAACAAGCCAAGGATCACGAGCGTCTGGATACCAGTACGAGCGGAGAGCAGCACCGACATGGCGAGCACGGGACCGAGCTCTCCCCACGTGCCATAGGCAAGGATGGAGTCACCCACACGCGTGCCGGTCAGCGAACGCTCACGCATGATGGGCACGAGCGTGCCGAGCGCCGTCGAAGTGAGCGCCAGCGTCACAGCGATACCGTCGAAATGGCTGACCGAGAACCACGGGGTAAAGCGCACGGCAAGCCAGGCGATGCCAAACGTGACGACCCACGTCGCCATACCGTAGCGTCCCTCGACGCCCGTGATGTTCTTGGGGTCGATCTCAAAGCCGGCAAGCAGGAACAAAAAGGCCAGACCGAGCTCGGACACAAGCGAGACCTCGGCATCTACATGGATGACGCCGAGCATGTGAGGTCCCAGCACCGCGCCGAACACGAGCAAAAAAACCGTCTCGGGAACGGGCTTTCCGGGAATCGCCGATGCGATAAAGGGGCTTGCGAAAGCCACAAGCGCGATGATGGCGAGCGAAACGAATGCCATGTGATGCCTTTCTCTTGTTTGCGCTTCACTGTAGCACCCTCGCCGTCCTCAATACGCCATGAGCTGTCGTATCATAGTGACGTTTACAAACATGTGGCTCAAGGCGACCGCGAGGCTTGTCCCGCAAACCGACCGCTGCCGCATACCGCACCGTACGCCCAACCGATCAGGAAGGCAGGAACCAATGGTCTCTCGTATTTACGTGGAGAAGAAACCCGGGTTCGACGTCGAGGCTCAGCAGCTCAAGGGCGAGCTGACCGAAATTCTCGGCATCAAGGGCATCGAGGCCCTGAGGATCATCAACCGCTACGACGTCGAGGGCATCGACGAGGAGCTTTTCCGCTCCTGCGTTCCGACCGTCTTTAGCGAGCCCCAGGTCGATGTGACCTACGACGAACTCCCCGCAAGCGATGGCGCCGTCTTTGCCGTCGAATTCCTGCCTGGCCAGTTTGACCAGCGCGCCGACTCCGCCAGCGAGTGCGTGCAGCTCATCAGCCAGGGCGAGCGCCCCGCCGTGCGCTCCGCCAAAGTCTATATGATCTCGGGCACTCTGGACGAAGCCGCCATCGAGGCCATCAAGCACTACGTGGTGAATCCCGTCGAGGCCCGCATCGCCTCGCTCGACCTACCCGAGACGCTGTACATGGAGACCCCCGAGCCCCAGCCCGTCGAGGTGCTCGACGGCTTCCGCGAACTCGACGAGGCCGGCCTTGCCGCCTTTATCTCCGAGCGCGGCCTTGCCATGGACGAGGCGGACATCGCCTTCTGCCAGCAGTACTTCCGCGATGAGGACCGCGACCCCACCATCACCGAGATCCGCGTGATCGACACCTATTGGTCCGACCACTGCCGCCACACCACCTTCGGTACCGTCCTGGACGACGTGACAATCGATGACGCCGTGGTACAGCAGGCCTTCGACCGCTATATGGAGATGCGCCACGAGCTCGGTCGCGACGCCAAGCCCGTCTGCCTTATGGACATGGGCACCATCGGTGCCAAGTACCTTAAGAAGACCGGCGTCATGACCGATGTCGACGAGTCCGAGGAGATCAACGCCTGCACCGTCAAGGTGAAGGTCGATGTCGACGGCGAGGACCAGGACTGGCTGTTCCTGTTTAAGAACGAGACCCACAACCACCCGACCGAGATCGAGCCCTTCGGCGGTGCCGCCACCTGCGTGGGCGGCGCCATCCGTGACCCGCTCTCTGGCCGCAGCTATGTGTACCAGGCCATGCGCGTCACCGGCGCCGGCGACCCCACCGTCCCGGTCTCCGAGACGCTCGAGGGCAAGCTGCCGCAGCGCAAGCTCGTGACCACCGCTGCCGCCGGCTACTCCAGCTACGGCAACCAGATCGGCCTTGCCACCGGTCAGGTCAACGAACTCTATCACCCCGGCTACGTGGCCAAGCGCATGGAGGTCGGCGCCGTCGTGGGCGCCACCCCGGCAAACCACGTGCGTCGCGAGTGCCCCGCCCCCACCGACAAGATCATCCTGCTGGGCGGCCGCACCGGCCGTGACGGCATCGGCGGCGCCACCGGCTCCTCCAAGACCCAGAACACCGATTCCATCGAAACCTCGGGTGCCGAGGTCCAGAAGGGCAACGCCCCGGTCGAGCGCAAGCTGCAGCGTCTGTTCCGCCGCGGCGACGCCTGCCGCCTGATCAAGCGCTGCAACGACTTTGGCGCCGGCGGCGTCTCGGTCGCCGTGGGCGAGCTTGCCGACGGCCTGTATGTCGACCTGGACACCGTGACCAAGAAGTACGACGGCCTGGACGGAACCGAGCTCGCTATCTCCGAGTCCCAGGAGCGCATGGCCTGCGCCGTCGCCGACGGTGACGTCGAGGAGTTCATGGGTTATGCCGCCGAGGAGAACCTGGAGGCGACCGTCATCGCCGAGGTTACCGCCGAGCCGCGCATGCGTATGGCCTGGAACGGCGTCGCCATCGTCGATCTGTCCCGCGAGTTCCTCAACTCCAACGGCGCACCCAAGCACCAGGTCGCCCACGTGTGTGCCCGCAGCGTGTGGCAACCCAGCTGGGCCGGCACCACGCTTGCCGAGCGCATGACCTCGCTTGTCACCGATCTCAACGTCGCCTCCAACAAGGGCCTTTCCGAGCGCTTCGACTCCACCATCGGTGCCGCTACCGTGCTCATGCCCTTTGGCGGCAAGACGCAGCTCACCCCGAGCTCTGCCATGGTCGCCAAGTTCCCCGTGGACGGCGAGACCACCACGGCGAGCGCTATGGCATGGGGCTTCAACCCCTACCTGATGGAGGCCGACCAGTTTGCAGGCGCCTACCTGTCCGTGGTCGAGTCCATCGCCAAGCTCGTTGCCGCCGGCTTTGAGCACAAGCGCGCCTACCTCTCCTTCCAGGAGTACTTTGAGCGCCTGCGCACCGAGCCCGAACGTTGGGGCAAGCCCATGGCAGCCGTCCTGGGCGCCCTTATGGCCCAGGTCGACCTGGGTGCCGGCGCCATCGGCGGCAAGGATTCCATGAGCGGCTCGTTTGAGGACGAGGCCGGCGAGCTCAACGTTCCGCCGACCCTGATCAGCTTCGCTGTCGCCGTGGGCCGTGCCGCCCGCGCCGTCTCCCCCGAGTTTAAGGGCCTCACGCACCGCGTCGTTCGCATCGCCCCCGCCACCTACGGCGAGGACTACCGCCCCGATGCCCAGCAGCTGCTCGCCGCGTTTGACGCCGTCGAGGCGCTCACCGCTACCGGCGACGCCCTGGCCGTCTCCACGCCCGGCTACGGCTGCGGCGCCGAGAGCCTCTTTAAGATGTGCGTCGGCAACCAGATCGGTATCGAGCTTGCCGAAGATGTGGACGTGGAGAGCCTCTTCACCCCGCTCTACGGCAGCTTTATCGTCGAGCTCGCCGAGGACGCCGAGCTGCCCGAGGTCGCCGACGGCGTTGTCGTCGAGCCCCTGGGTACCACCGTCGAGGGCTATGTCATCGACACCGGCTCCGAAGTCATCGAGCTCGCCGAGCTCCAGGAGGCCTGGGAGAGCGGTATCGAGGGCGTCTTCGCCTACCGCAGCGCCGGCGAGACCCCCGAGGTCGAGGCCATCGACTTCCGCGCCAAGGATATCCACGTGTACGGCGGCGCCAAGATCGCCCGCCCGCGCGTGATCATCCCTGTGTTCCCCGGCAACAACTGCGAGTACGATAGCGCCCGCGCCTTCCGCGCCGCCGGCGCCGAGGCCGACACCTTCGTGATCAACAACCTCACGCCCGAGGCCGTCGCCGAGAGCACCCACGAGCTCGCCCGCCGCATCCGTGCAAGCCAGATCGTCATGATTCCCGGCGGCTTCTCGGGCGGCGACGAGCCCGACGGCTCCGCCAAGTTCATCACGGCGTTCTTCCGCGCTCCCGAGGTCATCGAGGCAGTCCGCGACCTGCTCAAGGCCCGCGACGGCCTGATGCTGGGCATCTGCAACGGCTTCCAGGCCCTGATCAAGCTCGGCCTGGTGCCCTACGGCGACATCGTCGATGCCACGCCCGATGCGCCCACGCTGACGTTCAACACCATCGGTCGCCATCAGAGCCGTCTGGTGCGCACCCGCATCTCGTCCAACCTGTCCCCGTGGCTGTCGCAGTGCAGTCTGGACGACCCCTACACCGTCGCCATCAGCCACGGCGAGGGCCGCTTTGTCGCCAACGATGAAGTGCTCGCCCAGCTGATCGCCAACGGCCAGGTCGCCACGCAGTACGTGGGCGAGGATGGCAAGCCCAGCATGGATCTCTCCGTCAACCCCAACGGCTCCGCGCTCGCCATCGAGGGCATCACGAGCCCCGACGGCCGCGTCCTGGGCAAGATGGGCCATGCCGAGCGTCGCGGCGACAACCTGTACCGCAACGTGCCCGAGCATGTCCCCGGCGATAAGTTCATGCCGATCTTTGAGAGCGGCGTAGCCTACTTCGCTTAAATACGTTCCCATCGGGTACAATCCCCTCGGGTAACAACACCCGCCACCGGCACACCCGGTGGCGGGTTCTTTTTTTACTTCGCGCATACAGGAAGGACATCATGGAAAGCCGTAAGCCGTATCTCGCCACCCTGCCCGGACTCATCCTGGGCTGCCTCGTCTGCTGCGCACTCTGGGGGTCGGCTTTCCCCTGCATCAAGATCGGCTACGAGCTCTTTGGCATCCCCGCGCACGATAGCGCCTCGCAGCTGCTCTTTGCGGGCTTGCGCTTCACGCTTGCCGGCGCCCTGGTTATCGTTGGGATGAGTGCGGCCCAGCGCTGCCCACTCGTTCCACAGGCTCGCGACATTAAGCCCATCTGCATCCTGTCGCTCTTCCAGACTATCGGGCAGTACTTCTTTTTCTACCTGGGACTCTCGCGCGCCAGCGCCATGTCGAGTTCCATCATCGAGGCCAGCGCCAACTTCCTCGCCATCCTCTTTGCCGCTCTGGCGTTTCGCACCGAAAAGCTCGATGCGACCAAGGTGCTCGGCTGCGTACTGGGCTTTGCCGGCGTCGCATTCGTCAACCTTTCGAGTGCGGACGGCACCTTTGGCTTTACACTCGACGGCGAGGGATTTATCTTGGCTTCCACTATTGCGGGCGCCCTGTCGACCTGCCTCATTGGCATCTTCTCGCGCGAGCATGACGGCGTCTTGCTCGCCGGCTGGCAGTTTTTGGTCGGCGGTTTGGTCCTTACCGCCATCGGGTTTTTGATGGGCGGCGCGCTATTCCCCACCGAAATCGCCCCCGCCATCGCGCTCATCATTTATATGGCGCTCATTTCCGCCGTCGCGTACTCGCTGTGGTCCCGCCTACTCGCCGTCAACCCCGTTAGCCGCGTTTCGGTCTTTGGCTTTATGAACCCGGTCTTTGGCGTGCTGTTGAGCGCGTTGTTGCTCGGAGAGGGCGCTGGCACGAGCCCTGTTACCGTAATTGTGGCCCTGCTCTTGGTCTGCAGTGGCATCATCATTGTCAACAAACCTAAAAAGGCCTAACAAACCACCCCGTTTTGAAAAGGGCAGCTCTCACTTTAGCTTAATGGAGTACACTGTATCTCGTTGATTTCGTACCGAGTCGCGGCGGCAGACGCCGTCTTGCCGTAACGCGCCGGCGACATCGAGGGGATACAGATGCATAAGAAACTGGTTATGGGAAACCAGGCCTTTGCGTATGCCGCGCTTGCGGCGGGCGTTCGCGTGGTCGCCGGTTACCCGGGCACGCCGTCGACGGAACTTGTCGAGACAGTTGCCAAACTCAAGGCCTAAGGTAGTGCCGAGGGTGTCCACGTCGAGTGGTCGACCAACGAAAAAGCCGCGCTCGAGGTGCTGGCAGGTGCATCGTATGCAGGAGCGCGCTGCCTTTTTACCTGCAAACAAGTCGGACTAAACGTTGCCTCCGACCCGCTCATGAGCCTCAACTACGTGGGCATCAAGGGCGGTCTGGTGCTGTTTGTTGCCGATGATCCCGGCCCCATCTCCTCTCAAACCGAGCAGGATACGCGCCGCTTTGCCGCATTTGCGAAGATCCCCGTGCTCGATCCGCAAAATCTGGAGCAGGGTTACGCGATGATGCAAGAGGCATTTGAAATCTCGGAGCGCTACCATACGCCCGTTATCGTGCGCCCCACCACCCGCGTATGTCACGCCTCAACCTATTTGGAGGTACCCGAGCATACCGTCGCACATCCCGCTGGCACCTTTGAGAAGGATCCCAAATGGGTTATCTTCCCGCGCCGTTCGTTTGCCGCCCATGGCGAGGTTAACGAGCGCCTGCCGCAGATTGCAGACGCCTACTCCAGCGGCAAGACTGCAGACGCGTTTAACCCCATCGAAAACCATGGCAATGCCACGCCGCGCCTGGTGAGCTGCCGCGCTCCGAGAAAAAGACGAGGCGCATCTTCGACAGCCGATACTAGTCCCCGAAAGCGCAGAAGGGTCGCACGACCATCGCAACGGTCGTGCGCCCCCTTTTTTAGCGTATCTGGACGCCGACTTTCTTCTTCTCGCGCTTTACGCGGTAGAGCTCCGCGTCGGCAGCACGGAGCAAGTCTTGCCAGGTATCGACGCCATCACCAACCCGTGCGTAGCCGATGGACATCCGCAACAGATACGGAACCTCGGCGCGCGCGAGCTCGTCGTTGATTGCCGCGCACAGATGCAAGATATCCTGCTCCACCATCGCCTTTTGAAGCACCACGAACTCATCGCCGCCATAACGCGCGATAAAGCTACCAGACGCCGAGCAGACTTCTTTGAGCGCAGCAGATATGACCTGAAGAGCATGGTCGCCCTCCACATGTCCATAGCGGTCGTTAATCTGCTTAAAGCCGTCGGCATCCATCACAAGCAGATACACGTCTTCGGCCTGATCCACATTTGAGAAGAGCGACAGTATATAGGTCTCAAAACGGTTGCGATTGTTGAGGCCAGTCAACGGGTCGGTCGAGATGAGCTGCTCCTGGAAGACAATGTAGAGCAGCAATATGCTAATCATTATGCCGACACAAAGGCCGGGCAACGAGTATACAACCTGAAAGGTACCGCCCACCAGGGCCGGAATGGCGAAAAATGCCAAGGTTCGATAGATGGTCTTCGTCTGCAGGCTCTCGACCCTGCGAGATTGCACAAACGCATGTAGGGACGTATGTAGAACGTAACAGTAGCTGACAATGGGCTGGATCATATAAGCAGAGCCGCGACTATACACGCCCTGCGAATCGATATAGAACAGGGCGTGCGTCCAGTAACTGGTAAACGCCAGCACGACCACCAGAATCGTAGGCGACGCTACAAGCACCACCCTATAGCGCGAGGCCAAAAGGCGAGAACCCTGCACCGTCTCGGAATAGATAAACCAAGTGAGACACACGATGGCAAAGAGCGAAAACGAAACCGCGTTGGAAATCCAGTTGACAGCAATGCCCAACGTGCCGTCCACACCATCCAATAGCACCCAGATCATATCGAATAATATGTACGCGGCAGAGGTGTAGCCAAGCATGCTAAACAATAGCTGCTGGGTGCTCGAGAACAAGGAGCGACGACTCCGCACAGCAAGCCCGATAAGAACAATCATGCTTAGCAGGAATATCTCAATCTTGAGCGCCTTAACCACCAGGCCCATCTCCCCATCATCAAACCGACAGCGCTTCTCCGAGCCGCACGCATCACCATAACTCCCCCAATACAGAGGGGAATGAGGGAATAATACCAGAGCGCCCGGGCGCTCTCACGGCGCGAGTTGCACGCCAGCATCATTGATGGGCGCCGATGGCTACTCGCCATCGATGTCGGCCGCGACGGCTTCCTCGATGGCCTCGACACCGGCGGGCGACAGGTCTTCCTTGCCCTGGTAGAACTTCTTATCGACCCAACCGGTCAGAATCGGAGCCATGATTGCCGTGATGATGACGGCGGTGGCGATCTGAGCGTATGCGGCGGGCGCAAGCTCGGCATAGCGCGGCGCGACCTCGGCAAGAGCAACCGGCGTGGTCATAGCCGTGCCGGCGATGGTGGAACAAGCCACGGCGGCTTTGCCGTTACCGCCGCACAGGCGCTCGAACGCAAAGGTGATGGGGCCGACGACAAACAACGTGACAAGGCCCAGCAAGATGCCGGAAATGCCGCCGGTGATAAAGCTCGACAGGCTCATAGACGCACCGAGCTGAAATCCGATGACGGCGATCGCAGGATTGGTGCCGGGAACCAGCAGGTTCTTGATGAACGGGAAGAGGTTGCCCAAAACCATGCCAATCACGAGCGGCAGGATGGAACCGATGATGGTGCCAACGGGAATGTTGGCAAGACCAGAGACACCAAGAATGATCATGGTAACCGCAGGGCCCGCCGTGAAGAACAGGATGCCCACGGCGCCCTGCTCGGACTCGTCGCCAAACTCGCCCATGATGCCCGTGTAGAGCGCCATGTTGCAAAACGTAATGCCGCCGATGATGGAAACCGAGCTCAGGCCCAAAAAGTTGTCGTTAAAGAAATACGCAACGCTCAAGCCCAGCACGGCTGCCACCACAAGCTTAGGAATCAGTACGACGATGCCGGTCTTGATGGCACCCGGCGTGGACTTAAAGCTGATGCCGGCACCCACGAACAACAGGATCGCGGCGACGATGGTATTGGAACCGCCGCGGCAGGCGGCGGTAAAGAAGCCGCCGATCTCGAAGACCTGCGGGCAGAAGGTATTGAGCAAAAGGCCGACGATCATCGGGTAGATCATGATGTCACCCGGAATGCGCGGTACTTTGAATTTCTTTTGCTCGTTGGCGATCGCTTCCTGTGCCATGAAACCCCCATTTCCGCCGACGCAGAACAAAAGCCCACGTCATGCTTTGCTACAGTAAAGTTTGACCATGGTACCAGAAGAAGCAGACCGGCTCGGTGAGAAATCCGATTCGTGGGGCCCGGACGGTAAACGCACCCCACTCCTATACGAGGCTCAAAACGATATAGAGCCCGATACCCGAGACGTAGCACCACAACATCGACTTTGTCTTGATTGCCACCGCAACGACGCCGACAGCCGCTGCGAAAAGAGCAGGCAAATAAAGAGCGATGTGCAGACGAAACCCGCAATAGCGGTGGGAACATCGACAACGGCGCACCTATCGCAACATTGGTAAGCATCACCGGCCAGACGGTTTTAACGATTTTGAGCACCATAGCGTTCCTCGTCCCGACAAGCTTTCCGAGCCGCATTCGACGACATGGCAGAATCATCGCCCGGCGGCAACCGAGTTCACCTACAATTGCCACCGGATCGAAAGACACAGAAAGACACAGCTTTTTAGGAAGTCGTTATGACAGCTATCGATCGAACGGGGGCAATCGCGGCCTTCAGGACCTACACCGATGCCTACGATGCCGCCAATCCGCGTATCGCGCTCAAAATCGAGCATACGTACCACGTTGCCGAGGCATGCGATGCCGTGGCACGCAAGCAGGACTGGTCACCGCAGGACATTGACCTGGCGTGGCTTTGTGGGCTGTTGCACGATATGGGCCGCTTTGAGCAGCTGCGACGCTGGGACACGTTTAAGGATGCCGAGAGCATGAGCCATGCGAAGTTGGGCCTCGAGGTCCTTTTTGGCAAAAACCCTGCAGACGCGCCCGCGGCAACAAGTATCCGCGGCTTTATCGACAGCCCGGCAGAAGACGAGCTCATCCGCGCGAGCATCGCCTATCACAGTGACTTTCGCCTGCCGGCACAACTCGACGAGCGTACACGGTACTTCTGCGATATCGTGCGCGATGGCGACAAAATCGACATTATGCGCACCATCGCCGACAGCACCGTCGACACCATCCTCAAGGTGGATGAGGACGCATTTCTCGCCAGCCACTTCTCGGCGCCGACGTTGGCCGCCTTTGACGAGCACCGCTGCGTCGCACGTGATGAACGCGACGAGCCCGCGGACTACCTGGTAGGACTCATCTGCTTTATGTTTGAGCTCGTCTATCCGGCGAGCCGCGCGCTGGCGCGCGAGCAGGGCGATATCTACCGCCTGCTCGACGCGCCCTTTGGTATTACGCAGCCCTTTACCGACCCCGCCACACAGGCAACCTGGAGCCGTCTTAGGGAAGAGATGCGCGACTGGCTGGTGCGCGCCTAGCGCTCAAGCTGGGCTAGCAGCTCCTCGACGACCTCGACGGCATCACCGACAACCTTGTACTGGGCAGCACCAAAGATGGGGGCATCCGGGTCCTCGTTGATGGCGATAATGCATTCCGCCCCACCGATGCCGGCAAGATGCTGGATGGCGCCCGAAACACCGATACTCACAAGCATCTTGGGCGAAACCGATACGCCCGTCTGGCCAATCTGATGGCGATACTCCAACCAGCCGGCCTCCACGACGGGTCGCGTGCAGCCAAGCTCGGCTCCCAGAGTCTCGGCGAGCCTTCGCATCATCGGCAGGTTTTTCTTGGAACCAATGCCGCGACCCACCACGACCAGGCGCTCGGCATCGGCGATTGAAGCCTGCTGTCCCCACTCCTCGGCGGGAATCGAGATCTCGACACGAGCCTTAGCATCATCCGCAAGTGCTATCTGGGTGATCGTGCCGGAGCGGCCGTAGTCAAAGTCGGGCGCCTTAAAGATGCCGGGGCGCACCGTTGCCATCTGGGGACGATGATTGGGGCAGACGATGGTGGCCATCAGGTTGCCGCCAAACGCCGGACGCGTCTGTTGCAGCAGCCCCGTCTCCGTATCCATCGAAAGCACGGTGCAGTCAGCCGTAAGGCCCGTCTGCAAACGCACGGCAACGCCGGGTGCCAGTTCGCGGCCAAAGGCGGTCGCTCCGTACAGAATGGCCTCGGGCTTGCGCTCTACCACCAAATCGCAGATGAGGCGAGCGTAGACCTCCACATCGTTCTGGCGCAGACGCTCGTCGCGACAGATCAGGACCTCGTCCGCACCGGCGCAAACCAGATGCTCCAGGTCACCGAGAGAACCCTCGGGGCCCATGCCGACCAGCGCCACCAGGCGACAGCCGCGTGCATCGACAAGCTCGCGGCCCTTGCCCATGAGCTCGAAGGCAACGGGAGCCACCGTATCGTGCTCGTCGGTCTGCGCGAATACCCAAATGTCTCGATATGCATCGAGGTCAACCGCGCCGGCGGCCTCGTCGCGCTCGATCGAAATGGCATTGACGGGGCAAGCGTCGACGCACCCGCCGCATAGGATGCAGCCGTCGGTTACGCGGGCGCAACGGTTGGGCCGCTCGCCTTCCACTACGATGCCGCCCGAGGCACAGGCGCGAACGCAGCGACCACAGCCGATACAGGCTTCGCTATCGATAATCAGTCCGCTCATCTATGCCATCCCCTCGATAATCTTGGCAAGTTTCGCCGCCTGCTCGGACGCCGTTCCGTCAACGGCCTCGCACGTTTGGTCGCGGTCGGGCACAAACGATCGCACGACCTGTGTCGGCGAGCCGGCAAGACCGCAGCGCGCGGGGTCGGCGTTCACGTCGGCAGCGTTGACCACGCGCACGTCCGCCTCCTCGGCCGCACGAATACCGGCGATACTCGGCATACGCAGTTGGCCAATCTCCTTGGCAGTCGTCATCGCGCACGGCATCTCAAGATAGACCGTCTCCTCGCCGGCATCGCAGCCGTGAACAAGCGCCAGTGAACCACAGGTCGTAAAGCCCGCACTCTGCACGCAGCTCACGTCGGTCACGCAGGGAATCTCGAAGGCACCGGCAAGCTCGGGACCAATCTGGGCCGTATCGCCGTCCACCGCCATCTTGCCGCAGATGAGCAGGTCGAAGTCCTCGTCGAGTGCCTCGATGCCGCACTTGAGGGCATAGGTGGTTGCCAGGGTATCGGCACCTGCAAAGGCGCGATCGGTTAGCAGCAGTGCGTCATCGGCGCCTCGGGCGATGCAGTCGCGCAATAGCGATTCAGTCGCGGGGATGCCCATCGACACCACCGTTACGCGCACGTCCATGCCAAAGCCGATAAAGTCGTCCTTCAGCGCCAGCGCGCATTCCAAAGCGCTCGCGTCAAAGGGATTAATGACCGCCTGCTTGCCATCGCGCACGATGGTATTGGTCTTGGGGTCCATCTTGACCTCGGTGCTGCCCGGCACCGCCTTGACGCACACCACCATATGGAAATCGCTCATCTTCACGCGCCCCCTTTCTGGACGAGCTCATCCAAGAGCTTCTCCGAAAACAGGTTACCGCGGCCCAACTGCCCGGCAGGATCGAGCTGGAGCTTGAGCCGCGCCGACTCGACCATGGCCTCGTGACCGTACATCGTCTCCAAGAAGCCCGCCTTGATCTTGCCGACGCCGTGTTCGGCGGAGACGGCGCCGCCCATGGCCGTGACCTCGGAAGCCCACTGGGCAAAGAGCTCTCCGCCGCGGCGGTAATCCTGCGCATCGCGCGGCAGAATGTTCACATGCAGATGGTTGTTACCGATGTGCCCCCAGGCGGCAGATTCAAGCCCACTTTCGGCCAACGTGCGGCGATAAAGGGCGATGACATCGGCCAAACGTGCGTTGGGCACCGACATATCCGACCCCAGCTTGGTAATGGTGGGGTCCGTGCGGCGACGCTCGTCGATGAGCATGTTGACGCTCTCGGGCACCGCATGGCGGAAGAATCGCTGACACTCGCGATCGACCTCGGTGCGCGCGACCCATGTCGCATCGTCGCTGCCGCCCGCAAGCTCCAGTACCCACCCCAAGTGATACAGCTCCTCAGTCGCCTGGGCTTCGTCGTCGCAGTCGAGCTCCACGTAGACACAGACCTTGGCGTCTTTGTCGAGCGCCGGCAGCGAGGCGAACGCACTCGACTGCTCGCGCTGACGACGCAGGATATCCAGGGCGCCCGCATCGAAATATTCGATGGCAGCCGCGTGGGACAGGACGGGACGTACAGAATCGGTGAAGGACACGGCCTTGTCTTCGCTGTCAAAGAAGCAGCTCACGCCCCAAACGACCGTAGGCGCCGCCTGCAGGGCAATCTCGAGCTCGGTGATGACGCCGAGTGTTCCACACGCACCGATAAACAGATCGATGGCATCCATATCGTCAGCAACGAAATAGCCCGAAGCATTTTTGGTCTTGGGCATGGTGTAGTCGGGAAGGTCGAGCTCGAGCGTGCGGCCCTGCACCGTAACGAGCGAAAGGCGACGACCCTGTGCAAAAACCTCGCCACGGTGAAGCTCGAGCAGGTCGCCATCGGTCAGCACGACATGAAGGCCCGTGACGTGAGGGCGCATGGGGCCGTAAGCGTAGCTACGGGCGCCGGAAGCGTTGCATGCCGCCATACCGCCCAGGCAGGCAGATGCCTCGGTGGGATCGGTAGGAAAGAATTGCTCGGGAGCTTCCTGGAACTCCTCGTAGGCCTCAAGCGATGCCTGGTCCCAGCCGGCAGTCGGCAGCACTTTCTTGCCCAGTTGCTTGCGCAGCTCAGACAGCACGACGCCGGGCGCCACGCGCAAAAGAAAGCGGCCCTGCTCATCGCGGCGAATGCCTAGGTAGCGATTCATGCGGGAAGTATTGAGAATGTGACCGCCATGAGGCACGGCGCCGGCGGCAAGACCGGTCCGGGCGCCCTGAACCGTCACCGGGACACGCTCGGCATGGAGCTTTTCCATAATGGCGCGGACCTCGTCCTCCGTTGTCGGAAACGAGATGCTCGAGGCCTCGCCCGATGTGCGAGACTCATCGCGACCATACTCTTCGAACTCGTCGGTGAAGGGTTTGATGGTTGCAGACACGCGAACTCCCCCTTTAGCTAACTACAGTGTTTGCAGGGAAATGTTACCGCATCGTTTCACCGACATGTTCGAGACCGTCTCCATAATTGACGTTTTTAACGTTCGCGCAATTCGGCGAACGGCGGAATTTTCGAGACAAGCGATGCTTTTGCCACACGTTGCCGCGCAGCCACAACATGTGCATTTATCAGTCAAAAATAGTTGAGATTTTTTTCACATGCTTTTACCTGCGGGGATATCGGCTCGTCAAGCAATTGGTTAGTTATTGGGCAAGTTGCGGCTGATACGGTCGGCATCGACAGCCAAACCAATAGGAGTTTTGGCCCCAGAGCAGGGAGGTTTCCATGGCATATTACTGGCCCCAATACGGTTTCGCCATCGAAGTCGATGACGACCCCTATCTCTTGCCTTTCGACGAAGATGCATTTCCAGGTACGGAGGTCTACCACGTCACCACCGATGTGATCTGCGACCCCGAGTCGTTCTCGGCGCTCGCCCACCACATCGCGCGTATCCACAACATCGAGCTCCCTCACGACTTCGACGAGCTCATCTACTCGCGCCGCCTGATGCTTCACATGCTCTTTGGAGCGGACCCGTCCACGTTCGCACGTGTCTACACCACCAAGGACGCCGCATGAGTGCGAAGAAGCCGCCCCGCCTTGCAGGACTGGGGCGTCGCAAGAAACTCGTCGTTGTCTGCCTGGCTGTCGTCTGCGCCCTCATCGCCGTAGGGCTATACGCCTGGCAGTCGCAGCCCGTGCCCGAAGCGGGCGCCTCAGTCACGACGGCAGAAGGTAAATCGCGCCAAGAAATCCAGGATGAGCTCGACGCCATCGTCCGCGACAACATGATGACGATCTCGGTCGCGCCGGTCGCACAGTTGCAGGAAGGCGGCAAGTTGCGCGTCAACGTGCAAAACGTCCAAGACAACAAGTTTCCCCAGCGCTTCCGCGTGATTCAAAACGACGAGACCATCTATGAGTCCGGTGTGGTCGAAGCCGGCAAGACGGTTGAGACCTGCCCCGCCGGCGATATCCAAGAAGGCGAGGCATATATCGAGATTCAGGCACTCGATGCCAAGACCTACGACACCCACGGCAATCCGACGCGCGTCAAAGTGCGGGTGGCACAGGCAGAAGGCTAGTGGCCGACGCGCTCGCAGGGGCAGCACCCTGTCCCCATTCGTCCAACCATCACGGAAACAGTCCGTGACGAGCAGAAAGGATCGATTATGAACACACCCATGAACCTGAGCGGAGCCAGGGCACTCGCCGTGGGCGCAGGGCTTACGCTCGCACTTGCGATGGGCGCCGCGCCAACGGCGGCCATGGCAGAGGTGCGCGTTGGAACCACCGATGTGACGGTGAAGGCCGACATTAGCAATGTTTCGTTTAAGGCGCCAACGGTCATCCCCTTTGCCGCCAAAGCCGACGGAACGCTTGTAGGACCCTCCGACAATACGATTACCATCGACAACCTCTCGGCATATGGCATCCACGTCACCAACATGAAGGTCACGGCCAAGAACGACTGGACAATCGTTGCAGACGCAAAGACGGGCTCGGCCCAGAACTCCATCGATTTTAAGGTTGGCCCCGATACGGCAGAAAAGGATGCCAGCTCGGCGACTCAGACTACGGGCCTCGATCTTTCCCAAGACGCAAGCTTCGACATGAAGTACAAGGACATTGCCGACGGAACGGACAAAATTAGGCTCAATGTGAGTGGCCACGTCGCCCGCGTCACGCGTGACATCTACCACGCCACCGGTACGGGAGATCAAGTGGCAAGCATCACCTGGACGGTCGAGCCCGGTGCGCACGCCACGTCCTAAGGCGATTGCACTGGCCGCCATCGTCGGCATCTTGGCGTCCGCACCCGCAATGGCCTTTGCTCAACAAGAGCAAGCGCAAGCGGCCACAGAAGTGACCGTCGATCTTTCGGGCCTTAATCGCGGCAGCCGTCACGAGCCGCTCGTCCAGACGAGCGACACCCGGCAACTCATTGCGGTAGGCGTCGCCACGGTGGGAGCAGGACTGACGTGCCTTGGCCTGCACATCAAACGCAACCAATAGCCAAGCACGACCGGAGTACGCGGAATAGATAGGAGAACCATGGCACCCAAAAACCTTTTGCCCGTTGCCGCGCTCTGCAGCGCACTGGCGAGCGGTACGCCTCTCGCCGCTTGGGCGACGCCCGCCACGGCAAGCTCCTTACCGCAAGCTCTGAACCCCGCGTCGAATTCGTCGGGTATCATCGCCTGCCAACGTTTTTCGCTCGCACATGCCACGGTCCGAACCTCGGGATGCCTTCACCGCAATACGGTCGACTCGATAGTCGTGGATATCAATCGACCGGACAAGGAGAACGGCCCCCAGACAGGTTGCGCCATCTGCACATGGAAATCGGCTGCAGTCGACGCCGATGGCGACCCATGCGACTTAGAGCTGCGCATCGATATTGCCTCGGTCGATGACTCGGCGAACGGGGCAAAGGTCGTCTTCGACAGCGCGGCCCATGAAGAAGAAGGGGGTGTATGCCTGGGCTGCGTTCCCTCGAATGCCGATGGCGCGCAGCCCATCATCTCCTTTACGGCGTCGCTGCGACTGACCAAGGCGGACACCGAAGCCATCGCAACGGGAGATGCACCTTTGCTGTTCTACGCTGGCGACGCGGACGACCAAAAGGCTCAAAGCACCAGGCAGAAGGGCTCGCTTAACCTCGCGCGCGGATCAGAACCCGCCCCCATCAATATCGATGCCCAGGAGCCGGGCGTGCAGCGCATTCTCGCCGATCCGGCGCTGCTCCAAATGACATGGCACGGAGTGGGATCCGTCGAGATTGCCGCTCCTATGTCGAGCGATAATGACAAATCCCCCAAAGACGAGGTCGCAGACGTACCGGCACATGTTGACGATGCATCATCAGAAGACAACGCTGCGGTTCCTCTCGAGAAGCCAAGCGGCAGCGCCACCGAACTAGGCGATTCCCAACCGAAAGACGGCCTGGACTTTGCCGCTCCCCCAAGTGTCGACGAAGGCAACTGTTGCATGATGGTCGCGCTCGACCACACGGAAACCGTCGATGCTGCAAGCATTGAGCCAGTCGCTGCCAATGCGCCCCGCCGCAAAAATATCCTCATCGCATTCCCCAACACCGTCGAGCTCGTCTTTTTGCCTTCGGGCGAAGTCGTCGCGCCTACGGCACTTACAGCAGTGGGAGCAAAGAGCGCATCGAACGATATCCAAGCTATCTCGGCACTTGACGCCACAACGACCGCCAAGTTACACCTTTATTCCGTTGCAGCAGACGGAACGCGAACCGAAGAATTCGACGGAACCAAGCTTTTGGTTCCTCGTCGCATCGGTATCCAAGAAGACGTCCCCTATCAAATGGAACTTGAAGGGTTCGATCGCGCACGAGATGCCGACATCATTGCCGCAGCCATCGAATCCCCACAGCACCTCATGACGCTGCGCTTCGACTTTAGCCCCATCCTGTCCTAGACCGCTAACCGCCGCTTGGCTCGGATACTGAGCGCCCCCTCCCCGTTCTGCTACGATTGCCGCGTTGGCATCAATTACAGGAGGGTTCATGCCGGGTTTAGGAACGATCATCAACGTCGCGCTTTTGATCGCGGGCGGTCTGCTTGGCCTTATGGGTGGGCGCTTCATTACGCCTCGCATCCAAGACACGCTCATGAAGGCGTCGGGGTTGTGTGTTCTGTTTATCGGCCTGGGCGGCACCATGCAAAAGATGCTCGTTATCGATGGAGAGGCGTTGGCGACCACCGGCACCACCATGCTTATCGTCTCATTTGCCCTCGGTTCGCTCATCGGCGAGGCCATCAACCTGGAGGCCGCCATCGAGAACCTCGGCGAATGGCTCAAGCGCAAAACCGGCAGCGAAGGCGACAACGAGTTCACCAACGCCTTTGTCTCGGCATCGCTCACCGTGTGTATCGGTGCCATGGCCATCGTAGGATCGATTCAGGACGGTCTGCTCGGCGACTGGTCCACGCTTGCCCTGAAGGGCGCGCTGGACTGCATCATCGTCTGCACCATGACGGCCTCGCTTGGCCGCGGCTGCATCTTCTCGGCCCTGCCCGTTGCCGTATTCCAGGGCACGATCACGCTTTTTGCCGGCTCACTCTCCCCCATCATGACCACCGCAGCCCTCGACAGCCTTTCGCTTGTGGGCTCTATGCTCATCTTCTGTGTTGGGGTTAACCTTATTCGACCTCAGACCTTCCGCACGGCCAACATGCTCCCCTCCGTCGTCGTGGCGGTCATCTACGCCCTCTTGTTCTAAATCTATCTACGTAGCGGTTTCTCGAACACCTGTTTGATGCTGTGCTATGATATGAGGTCACCGAAGCTGCGTTAGGAGAGGAGAAGCGGTGGCCGACCAGGACGTCAAGATGCTCATCGAGCGCATTATGGCCGAGGCCCGGACCCATCAGTCCGCCCGCTTCTCAAACGAAATCTATGCTGACGAGCCGATTCTCAAGACCGGTCGACAGATGCAGAACTTCCTCCCCGACCAGTACCGCAAGATGCGCGAGATATCACGCTGGCAAGATGATCCCAAAGGCGGCGCGGGACGTTGGCTATCGGAGGCGGAGCTCTTTTACCGCCAAGGCCTGCTGATGGCCGACTTCGAGGACGATTGTCCCTACAACGGCACCTTTAAGTCGTACTTTCCCACCTACAATGCCATGAGCGATCGACAGTTGCGCGGCTACTTTACCTGGCGTGCCCAAGTGCGCCGCGGAACTGTCGAGGAAACGTCTACGTCCTTTGCCTTCCTGTATCTCTATGAGCTGATCTGCGGCATTGGCGTAGATGACCCACTCGATGGCTTTAGCAAGATCAAGGCCTTTTGGAACGCCTATCGTGCCTTCGAGCCCGGCATCGACCGGTTTGCACGCGTGTGGTTGCAAGATTACGCCGTTTTCCACGGGCTCGACCCCAAACTGCTTCGCGACTCTAAAACCGTCATGTTCGATAACGCCCTTATCGAGCTGCGGCGCGCGGCTCGAGACCTTGCACCTGCACCGACGCCGTCGGACCTGGCGCCTGCGCGTCGCAAGACCTCCGAGCCTACGCTCCCCCTCCCGCCCGACGAGGCGGGCGAGGAGCGACTCATGGCCGCTATCAACGCCCTCTCCACGTATAACCTCGATAACTCTAGACTCGATCGCAGCCACCATCGCGACCTACGCCACGTGGCATGTGCCGTGTACGTCCGCATGGCGCGCTACTATGACACGCACCGAAAGACCGGTATCGTGGCGAGCTTGTTTGGGGAGGAGACGGCCATGCCCTATACCATGTTTGCCTCGGCCGTGTTCTTTGCGCCCGAGCGCCACGAGGACTGCGAATACCGTCTTGACCCCATCCATATCTACCGCTGCCAAAACGGTTTTTGGGAATGCATGCGAATTCACGGCAGCAGGCAAAAGAGCAGCAAGCTTGGTGAGATGATGCGCGCCTGCGACCAACGTCTGCGCCTGGCCCTAGCCCCCGCCCACCCCCTGAAGGAGGAGAAGGTCCCCAAATATCTGGCCAAAATCATCGATGACGAGATCGTGGCATGGCTTTCGTGGGATGCCGCACACCAGCCCGTCAAGATCGATATCGATTTGAGCCAGCTGGGGCACATTCGGAGCGCCGCCGCGCAAACGCGTGAAGCGCTTTTGATTGATGAGGAGCGCGAGGACGGCACGCCCGTGGAAGCCGAGGCAACGCTTATCGAGCAGCCGGGCCGCGAGCCTGCGCCCGGCATGACTGCCGAACCTGGCGAGATGACCATTCAGCAAGACGAACCCGACGAGCCGACTGTCTCCGCCGAAGAGTTTGGCGTCATGGCACCGCTCCTCGTGTCTGCGCCCGCACCCGTAACGCCCGCGTCTGCCGAAGCTACGAACAAACTCGCGCCCGCCGAGGATGCCTTTCTTCGCGCGCTCCTCGAGCAAAACACAGCGCAAGCGACATCGGCAGTGGAGAGGTCGGGCCAGAGCGAGGATATGCTCGTCGACAGCATCAACGAGACGCTCTTTGACCTGGTGGGAGACACCGTTATCGAGTTCGGCGCGGCAGGACCGCAAATTATCGAGGATTACGAAGCAGACGTGAGAGGATACCTAGACCATGAGTGATACCGCATCCGCAGCACCCCGCGTGCCCAAGCGCGTCGCTGCCGTCATTCTCAACTCACTCAAGGGCGGTGTGGTCCCGCGCATCGGCCTTCCCTATATCACCGTAGGGCGCGAGGTCGAGATCCGCGCCCTGCTCACCGATTTGAGTCTCATCGCCGACGGTGGCGCGAGCTTCCGGTTTCTGGTCGGTCGCTACGGCGCAGGCAAGAGCTTTTTGCTCCAGACCATCCGCACGCACGCCATGGGCGAGGGGTTTGTCGTCGCCGATGCCGACCTGTCGCCCGAGCGCCGCCTGCAGGGCGGTCAGGGGCAGGGCCTTGCCACCTACCGTGAGCTCATCCGCAACATATCGACCAAGACGCGCCCCGAGGGCGGTGCACTCAACCTTATTCTGGATCGCTGGGTCGCCTCGTGTGCCGACGTCGACGAGTCGGTCGTCAATGCCCAACTGGCCCCGCTCGAGGAGATGGTCCACGGCTTCGACTTCGCCCGCATGCTCCGCCGCTACCGCACGGCCGTATCCGAGGGCGATGAAGAGGCCATGAGCCGCGTAACCAAATGGATCCGCGGCGAATACCGCACCAAGAGCGAGGCTCGCGCCGAACTGGGTTCCTCAACCATCATCAGCGATGACGACTGGTACGACTACGTTAAGCTCATTGCGCGCTTTTTGGTCTGCAGCGGCTACAAGGGCATGCTGGTGCTCATCGACGAACTCGTGAATCTGTATAAGATTCCCAACGCGATCACGCGCCAATACAACTACGAGAAGATCCTGACCATGTACAACGACACGCTCCAGGGCAAGGCGCAGTACCTGGGCATGATCATGGGCGGCACGCCAACCTCCATCGAAGACCGCCGCCGCGGCGTGTTCTCCTACGAGGCCCTGCGCAGCCGACTCGCTCAGGGCCGCTTTGCACGCGAGGACCTTAAGGACATGCTCGCGCCCATCATCCGTCTGCAGCCACTCACCTACGAAGAGTTGCTGGTGCTGATCGAAAAACTCATGCAAATTCACGCCGGCTACTTTGGCTGGACGCCCACGCTTACCGAGAGCGACCTGGTGGACTTCCTCAAGATTGAGTTCGGTCGCGTGGGAGCCGACACGCATCTGACGCCGCGCGAAGTCATTCGTGACTTTATCGAGCTGCTCGACATCCTATGCCAAAACCCCGACGCCAACGTGGCCGAGCTGCTGCAAAGCGTCGGCGGTGACGCGCCAGCAGCCGCAACAGACGACACCGGCACCGCAGGCGCCGACCGCAACTTCGCCGAATTCGCCATCTAACCTGCCAAAAAGGGACAGGTTTATTTTGGCAGGTTTTATCTGGGCAAACATTGAAGCAGTCATGCAGCACGCCATTGCCCGCCGCGTTGAGAGATTCGCTTTTGAAAGGAGGCCCCGTGAACGCCTTTGACCGCTACGCCCCGTTTATCCAAGACTTCATCTACTCCCACGATTGGGAGAGTCTCCGCTCCATTCAGGTTGCGGCGGCAGATGCCATCTTTAACACACAAGACAATGTGCTCCTGACGGCATCCACGGCTTCCGGCAAAACCGAGGCGGCCTTCTTTCCCATCCTGACCGAGTTTTGGGAGAGGCCGCCCGCGAGCGTGGGCGCCCTCTACATCGGCCCCCTCAAGGCGCTCATCAATGATCAGTTCGTCCGCCTTAACGACCTTTGCGAAGAGGCCGATATCCCTGTCTGGCACTGGCATGGCGATGTCTCGCAGTCGCACAAGGCCAAGCTCATCAAAAAGCCGAGCGGCATCTTGCAGATTACGCCCGAGTCACTCGAGGCGCTCCTGATCCATAAGCACATGGCGATCCCGCGCATGTTTTGCGACCTGCGCTATGTGGTCATCGACGAGGTCCACTCGCTCATGCGCGGCGACCGTGGCGGGCAGACGCTCTGCCTTATCGAGCGACTCTCGCGCATGGCCGGCGTGCAGCCTCGACGCATTGGCCTTTCGGCCACCATCGGCGACCCCGAGCGCACGGGCGCTTTTCTCTCACAGGGAACGGGACGTGACTGCGTTATCCCCCGTTTTGAGGAACCGCGCCGCGTGTGGCGCATCTCCATGGAGCACTTCTACAACTCGGGTCCCCAGGCACAGCAGCGGGGATTCGAGAGCATGGGTCCTCAAGAGGCCGAAGTGCTTGCCTCCGAGCGCATTGAGGCAGCGGCACCCACGGCGCTGCCGGCCGACACCCAAGGCACGAGCCACAGCGGACAGCCCACACAGGACAAGCGCCGTCAACGTCGCGAACGGGCACAGGGTAAGGCTAGCTCCGGGAACCGCTGCACTTCTTCGGCCCCCGAGGGCGAAGTCAACATCCCCCGGGCCGCCGAGCAAGCGCTCCTCAACCCCACCGACACCGCACCCGACAACGCCGATCCCGGCATGGGCTATATCTTCGAACACACCCGCGGGCGCAAGTGTCTGGTCTTTGCCAACTCGCGCGAGGAGGCAGAGGCCGTATGTTCCATGCTGCGCAGCTACTGCGAGAGCCGACACGAGCCTGACCGTTTCCTCATCCATCACGGCAATCTTTCGGCATCGTTGCGTGAGACGGCAGAAGAGCTCATGCGCGATGAGGAGCAGGCACAGACGACCGTCACCACCTCTACGCTTGAGCTTGGCATCGATATCGGCCGTCTGGAGCGTGCGTTTCAGATCGATGCGCCATTTACCGTCAGTTCCTTTTTGCAGCGAATGGGCCGCACGGGACGCCGCGACCTTCCGCCCGAGATGTGGTTTGTCATGCGCGAGGAAGAGCCCGAGCCGCGTACGATGATGCCCGAAACCATTCCGTGGAAGCTCCTGCAGGGCATCGCACTCGTACAACTCTATCGCGAGGAAAAGTGGGTCGAGCCGCCCGAGCTCGATCGACTCCCCTACAGTCTGCTCTATCACCAGACTATGTCGACGCTTGCCAGCACCGGAGAGCTCACGCCGGCAGAACTTGCCCAGCGCGTGCTCACGCTCAGTTATTTCCACCGCGTCTCAGCCGATGACTATCGCGTGCTCCTGCGTCACCTCATTAAGATCGACCATATCCAGGTCACCGAGGGCGGCGGACTCATCGTGGGCCTCGCGGGCGAGCGCATCATCAACAATTTTAAGTTCTACGCCGTGTTCCAGGAAAACGAGGAGTTCACCGTCCGCAGCGAGTCGGCCGAGCTGGGCACGATCGTCAATCCCCCACCGCCCGGTGAACGCATCGCCATCGCCGGGCACTGCTGGATTGTCGAGGAAGTGGACTGGAAGCGCCATACCGTCTTTGCCACGCAGGTCAAGGGCCGTGTACCGGCTTACTTTGGCGACTGCCCCGGCGACATCAACACGCATGTACTCGAGCGCATGCGTAAAGCGCTCAACGAACATGCCGCGTATCCGTACCTTATGGGCAACGCGCGAGCCCGTCTGGCGCAGGCTCGCCATACGGCCGAGATTTCGGGTGCGGACACTAGGCCACTCATTAACCTGGGCGGCGACACCTGGGTGCTCTTCCCCTGGCTGGGCAGCTATGCCTTTTTGGCGCTCGAGCGCATGCTCAAGATTAAATGTGCCGCGGAGCTGGGCCTTCGCGGACTCGACCCGTCGCGCCCGTACTTTATGCAGTTTAAGATGAAGGCCGACGAAGAGACGTTCTTTGAGGTACTCGCCGCCGAGGCCGAGAAGGACTTCGATCCCATCGAGCTCGTCTATCCCGGCGAGGTGCCTTACTTTGATCGTTACGATGAGTTCGTTCCCGAAGAGCTCGTGCGTAAGGGCTTTGCCGAAGGCGTGCTCGACATAGAGGGTATGAAGCAGCGTGTCCGCAGCTGGCGCGACCACGCATAAAACGGGGCTGACTATATGAGCAGTCAATTTGGGACGGGGCTATTTTAGCTGCCCTTGCAGGTAAGGCGAAAGGTTTGGCCGATTAGTGGCAGGGATAGCTAAAATAGCCCCGTCCCAAATTGACTGCTCCCGATGTGGAGCGAGCCGGCATCCGAACGCAGCTAAAAAGCCCCGTCCCAGAAAGACTGGTCGCAGAAAGACGCGCTAGTCGTGAAGGACGGCGCCGAGGAAGTCGGCGTCAAAGGGCACGGCTTCGGCAAAGGCATAGTTCCCGTCGCTGGCGATGAGCAGGTAGTTTTCCTCGCCGCCGAACTCTGTATCGCCACAGGGGACCACCCAGGCGTGGGCGAATACCTCGAGTGCCGTGGCAGCGCAGTCGCGCAGGAACGTTACATCGCTCCCCTCGTTTGCGCTCACGATATTGGCGACGTAGATACCCCCGGGGTTCAGGCTGCCCCGCACTAAGCGCAACGCCTCAACCGTCGCCAGCTCGCGTACGGGCTCGGCACCGCCAAAGCAATCGCTCACGACCACGTCGTAGCGACGATGGCCCACACTCGTCACACCCAGATACGAGCGAGCCTCAGCGGTTATCACCCGCAGGCGATCGCCCGCCGCGCGCTCTAGCTCGTCTAGGTAGAACCAGCGGCGCGCCAGGCGCGTAATCTCTCCGTCATACTCGATAACGTCCATGCGCAGGCCCTCGTGCGACATCAGCGCAAATTTGGGATAGGCAAACCCGCCGCCACCTAGCATAAGCATACGGCTGATACCGTGACCATAAACGTCACGCATCGCATCCTCGGCCTCAAACACGTCGTCAAACGCGCGATAATACGCAAAGACGGGCTCCGCCCAGCGCTCGCCGACGTAACTCGCGCTTTGGTAGACACCGCCTTGCACCAATACGCGGACTTCATCGCCGCCCTCATCGTGCACGCGTTTCACACGCGCCAATCCATTGCGGGTTCGCGCGACCTGCAGGCAGGCAGCGCGAACAGCGACGGCAGCCGCGCCCAGCGCCGCGGCTCCCAGAGCAACGCCGGCAACAACGCCGGCAGAAACACTCGGCTTGTTCATCTAGAGCTCCTTTTGCAGATAAAGGCCATGGTCATAAAATCCAAGATGGCGATAGTACTCGCGCGTGCCAATCGCGCTGATCACGTTGATGCGCGCATAACCCGCATCCCGGGCAATCTCGCACGCACGCTCTACGAGCAAACGCCCCAACCCGTGATGCTGCGCCGCCTGGCCCTGGTCGCCCACGCGCGCCGCCATGCCGTACACGTGCACCTCGCGAATCATCGCCTCGTCCGGCGTCGTCGGCAACTCGTCCGCATGCGCGGCAACAAACGAATGGTCGGGCAGCGACAGGCGCAAAAAGCCCGCAATCTTGCCCTGCGGCGTCACCCACTGCAAAAAGCGCTCGTGCGTCACCGGCGTCTCGTACGCCACATCCTCGTCAAGGGTCAGCTCATCCAAGTCGGCACCCGCCGTGCTGATCTCGCGATAGCGAATCTCACGCACCGTCGCACCGTCACCCCGAGCAGCCAGGCGGTTCTCGACGAGCTGACGCAGGTTGGGCTTCTTGTTGCCCACCATAATGTCGTCGGAGCTAAAATCGCGGATCATGCGGCTGATGCGGCAGAACGGCGGCGTCACCACGATATCGTCGGCCAGCACGTCGAGCAGCTCCTCCTCGGTATAGGGGCGCCACTCGCCGCGCTCGTAACAGCCCACCAGACGCGAGCCCTCGATGAGCGCGCACGGGTAGACCTTGACCTCGTCGGGCATAAAGGCCCCCTCGGTCATAAAGCGCTCGTAGTCGCGCTTGTCCCCCTCGGGTGTGGCACCCAGCAAGTTAAGCATAAAATGCGCGTGGATCTTAAAGCCAAACAGGCGCGCAAGCGAAAACGCCCGCTCGATTTGCCCCACCGAAATGCGACGCTCGTTGATATCGAGCAGGTACTGGTCGAGGCTCTGGATGCCCATCTGGATCTTGGTGCAGCCCAGGCGGCGGATGAGCGTAAGCGCCTGCGGCGTTACGGCATCGGGGCGCGTCTCGATAACGAGTCCCACCACGCGATGCTTCGCCGTCTCGTTGATGTGCTGCTGACGCTCGAGCTCCTCCATCGTTGCCGTCTGCCACTCGGTGACCTCGCCCCACGGCGTACCGGGGCCGTACAGACGACGCACCGCACGGTTATAGCCGCCCACGGCAGCATCCACACGCTCCTGCTCGTCGGCAACGCCGGCAGCGAGCTCGGCCTCGTCTGTCGCAATGCCGGCAGCCCGATAGCGCTCGCGGCGCTCCGCTACCACCGGCGGCAGCGCATCGGCGGGTGCACCGTCGAGCAGACGCCCCG
This sequence comes from Collinsella sp. LCP21S3_C7, assembly GCF_052118485.1. Lineage (NCBI taxonomy): Bacteria > Bacillati > Actinomycetota > Coriobacteriia > Coriobacteriales > Coriobacteriaceae > Collinsella > Collinsella sp. LCP21S3_C7. Next base: position 27,376 of record NZ_JBQKHC010000010.1, read on the forward strand.
CCTCAGCACGGCTGATGCCCGGACGCGCCAACATGGGGTTGGCCGCCACGCCGGCGACGGCATCGTCATTGAGCGCACGGAAAAGCTCCGACATAAACCATGTCTGATAGCCTTCCGGATAGTCGCTCCAGGTGCCACCGAGCACAATGAGCTCAATCTTATCGGTCGCATGCCCCATCTGCGAAAGCGCGGTCAGACGAGCGCTCACCTGCAGATACGGATCGAAGCAATTTTGCTCCGCACGGGCGCACGCGGGCTCGGCATGCAAATAGCTTTTGGGCATACGCAGGTCGTTGGGGCAAAACAGGCAATCGCCCGAGCACGGCCACGGCTTGGTGATGACGGTAATGGTCGCCACGCCCGAAGCCGTGCGGCGCGGCTTCATGCGTAGCACCTGCAGCAGTTGACGTTCCAGATCGGAATCGACATTCCACGCAGCCCAACGAGCCGGATCCTCACGTTTAACCCGCTGGTAGAACGGCAGCAGACGGCGCTTGGCCAGATCGCGCTTGTCGGCACCCTCACGGCGCGCCTCGGCATGTATCAGTTTGACGAGCGCCTTGTCGTCTACGGTCTCGCCGCGACGCAGGGTCTCAAGTATGTTCAAGATAATCTGTTCCATGCCCCCATTGTAAAGGCAAAGGCGCCGGAGCCCGTCACGGCCCCGGCGCCTCCATCAAAGAGCACGCCTATATGTACCGATCTCCGAAAACCGCATGTCACTCCGAATCAAACGACATGTCGCCCGAACCGACCTCAAAACGATACGTGGCAGACTTATCCCCGTTGTCGAATTCAAGATTCAAAATGGTCTCGCCGTCGTAGCCAAGCGGAAGGAAATCGCTCTCGAAGTCGCCGCTGCCCAAGGTGACGCTCGCCTTAAAGCCCGTCGAGTTCGGAACCGTCATCTCCACATCGCCCGAGCCCACACTCACGTCCATCGACTTCGCGGGGGCCTGGTAAAGCTCGAACGTCACATCGCCCGAACCGACCTCAGCGCTGAGCGCATCAGTCACGCTGCCCGAAAACTCTACATCTCCCGCACCCAGGAAAAGGTCGAAACCATCACAGGTGACACCGGCAATCTGCAGATCACCCGAGCCCACGTGCGCGTTGACTCCCTTCAGATGTTCGGCGACACGGCGTGGCAGCTCAACCGTAACTGAGCGATCGATTGCCTTACCGTCATCACTTCCAAACTGGGAAACCTTGAGCGTCGAGTCCTCGACGGATGCGATGTTTTGCGTCGCGGCCTTGGAGGCATCCATACCCTCGGCAACGCGCCCCCGCTCTAATAGGGATCGTAAAGAAGATGAGCGCGGCAAAGGGGCCGGCGCCAAACGGGAACATCAGCAAAAAGAACAGTAGCCAGCACACGGCCCAATACGGGAACGACTGGAACGGGCCCTTCACCGGAGTCGAGCCAACTGTGCCGCCACTCGTCGCCTGCGCCGTAGCAGCATTGGCGGCCTGCGCACTCCAGCTTGCCGCTTGTGCCGCCTTGGCCGCAGCATCACTCGCCTGCGTTGCCGCCTCGGTGGCGCGTGCCGCCGCCTCATGGGTGCGGGCGCGCTCCGCGGCCTCGGCCTCGCGCTGACGGGCGCGGTCCTCGTTCTCAAACTCGATATCGTCCTCGATCTCGTCGCTCGGATTGAGCAGCTCGTCCAGGCTCACGCCATAGAGTTTGGCGAGCGAGATCAGGTTCTCGGTATCGGGCGCGCTCTCCGCGCGCTCCCATTTACTGACCGCCTGGCGCGACAGTCCCAGCTTTCGCGCCAGCCCTTCTTGGCTAAAGCCTTTGCTGCGGCGAAGGTCGGCGAGCCGCTGCGCAGTTTCTACATTCATGGTTCCTCCTATGTGATGCCAGCCGTGCCGCCGGACCGTTTATGTTCTTAAGGCGCCTTGCACAGTTAAAAATCTATCCGCCACCGCCAAAAGCATGCCACCTATTCTAGTGAGATTTTTGACAACCGGCGGTTGCGGGTGCATATGAGCTGCGGAAATGTGTCCAAACAAAGCAATGACACGTAGCTTGGTTGTCCCCGTTGCGGCGTTAACGGTAGTATGGTCGTACTGTTAATTCCGCACCGCCAACGGAGGGAGTCCCGCGCCGTGAACCGCGATTTCGCCTCATCGCTCATCCAGCTCAACAACACGTTCTATCGCGAGCACTCCGCCTCCTTTTCCGATACGCGTCAGGCCCCGTGGCCCGGCTGGGTACGCACCATGGATATCGCGCTCGGGCAGCTCGACGTCGCCACAATCGAGCATCCCGTCCGCGTCTTCGATCTCGCCTGCGGCAATATGCGATTCGAGAACTTTGCCGCCGGCGGCGCACTTGCCGCCAAGGGCGTCGACGGCGCAAACTCCTCGGCAGACGCCAGCTGCCCGTTTGAGTTCTATGGCGTCGACTCGTGCCAAGACCTGGCTATCGATGCGCACGGTCACGCCCTGCGCATTCCCAACCTGCACTTCCAGGAACTCGACGTGCTCGACGCCCTCATGAAGCTCAACCCCGCCGAGACACCCGACGCGCTTTTCGACGCCCCGCTCGCCGACATCTCGGTCTGTTTTGGCTTTATGCACCACGTGCCGTCGTGCGAATACCGCGTGCGCGTGCTCGACGCCCTGGTGCGGCAGACGCGCCCGGGCGGCATCATCGCCATTAGCTTTTGGGAGTTTATGAACGACGAGCGCATGGCGCGCAAGGCCGTTCGTGCCGAGGCCCGCGCCGAGCTCACCCCGCCGTTTGAGGGTTACGATTCAGCGCAGTTTGAAGCCGGCGACCACCTCATTGGCTGGCAAAACGACCGCCACGCCTACCGCTATTGCCACCACTTTGACGATCAGCAGATCACCGACTTGGTGCGCGGCGTGCGCACGTTCTACAAGAGCGGCGAGGTCCCCGTACGCGAGCTTGAGCGCTTCCATGCCGACGGTCGCAGTGGCGAGCTCAACCGCTACGTGATTCTCAAGCGCCTGTAGGCACCGACGAGCCGCCGACGAGCCGCACCGCATCTTTCGGGCAAGCTATGCCTACCCTTTTTTCAACCCATTGACGGAACGCGCAGCTATGCGTTCCATACTTATGACCAAGGAGCCTCATGGGAGCCGTCCACGTTCGCACGCCTAAGAACTTTGTGCTCGAAGAGCGCCTGGAGCGCTACGCCGATGCGATTGAGACGAACCCTGAAATCTATGCCGGAGATTGGCGCGAGGCCTGTGCGCCCGCAGGCAGCAAGTCTTTCGAACACCTTCACCTGGATCTTGGCTGCGGCAAGGGAACGTACCTTGTAGAGCGCGCGGCCCACGAGCCAAACACGCTCTTTATCGGCATGGACCAGGAGCCCATCTGCATCGCCTATGCCGCACAGAAAATCTGCGAGCAGGAACTGACCAACGCACTCGTCCTGCCCCGAGGCGCCGCATCGTTGCCGCAGCTGTTTGCCACAGGCGAGCTCGATGCCATCACCATCAACTTTCCCACGCCGCAGCCTAAGGCCAAGTACGCCAAAAAACGACTCGTCCATGTCGACCATCTGATGCTCTACCGCCCGCTTTTTTCAGCCGGCGCCACCGTCACGCTGCGCACCGACAGCAAGCCATTGCGCGACTACGCCCTGGGGCAGTTTGCCGCGGCCGGCTACGACACACTATGGGTAAGTGACGACGTTCGCCGCGACCATCCCGAGCATCCCGAGACCGAATACGAGCGCCGCACGCGCGAGATGGGTGCCGCCGTCTATGGCATTTGCGCCACTCCCGACGCGCTGCCCAGCGATGAACAGCTCACGGCGGGGCGCGCGCAGGAGCAAAGCCTTGCGTGCTACCTGCCCGACAATCTCGATGAGCTCACCTACGTGCCCCTCGGCATGGAAGAGGCCGTCGAGAACTTTAAAAACCGCGCCCGCAAGGGCAAGAAGCGCTTACCGCAGGAGTCCCAGGGGCCCCTGATGGTCGCGGCTTCGGCAAACAAGCGCAAATAGGCGCCAGCAAACGACCCTCAAATCTAAGTGAGTAGACTTTTTTGCAATAGCCAAGCACAACCCGCGTAACCAATAGTAAAACCGCAGGTAGAGCCTTTGCGCAAAAGCCATGTGCTCGCGATATTGCAAAAAGTCTACTCACTTAGCTGGCAACTGCACCAAACAGCTGGGCAGAACGCCCATTTCCTGCATTTTCTTGCCTGCGAACGCATCGATGCGACGCTACGCCATAATAGTTGGCGGACAATCGCGAGAGAAAGCAAACACATGGCACAGACCACGACAGATACCGCCGCCAGCACCGTCTCCGGTGCCGGCGCCGCCAGCTCGTTCTCGGGCGGCACGGGAACCGAAGCCGAGTTTGGCTCGCTCGGCGCTCTCTCTCCCACCTGGTGGGAGCCCGAGGACGGCAGCGAGCCCGAACCATGGCTCACGCCCGATCAAGCCTTCGAACGCTTCTTTGAATGGACGAGCGACCGTGGCATTGAACTGTGGGATCACCAAGAAGAGGCCCTCATGGACCTGGCCGCCGGCGATCACGTCATTTTAGGCACACCGACCGGATCGGGTAAATCGCTCGTCGCGCTGGGCATGCTCTTTATGGGCATGGCTCAGGGCAAGCGCTGCTATTACACGGCCCCCATCAAAGCCCTGGTCAGCGAAAAGTTCTTCGACCTGGTACAGGTACTCGGCCGCGATAACGTCGGTATGATCACCGGCGATACGCATATCAATACCAAGGCGCCCGTCATCTGCTGCACGGCCGAAATCCTTGCCAACGATGCGCTGCGCGAGGGCGAGGGCGCCGACGTGGGCTGCGTGGCCATGGACGAGTTCCACTACTTTGCCGACCCCGATCGCGGTTGGGCCTGGCAGGTGCCGCTGCTCACCCTGCCTCACACGCAATTCATGCTCATGAGCGCCACGCTCGGCGATGTCACCGCGATCGCCGCCTCGCTCGAGGAGCACACCGGCGCTGCTTGCGACTTGGTTGACGATGCCCCGCGTCCTGTTCCGCTGAGCTACGACTATGTGACGACCTCCCTCGAGGGCACGGTCGAGCTCGCCATGCGCCGTGGCGAGGCCCCGCTCTATATCGTGCACTTTAGCCAGGATGCCGCCCTTGCGACGGCACAGTCGCTCGCCAATTTTGGCATCGCCAGCAAGGAGCAGCGCGAAGCCATCAAAGAAGCGGCAAAGGGAACGAGCTTCTCCACGGCCTTTGGCAAGATTCTCAAGCGCCTGCTTGGATGCGGCGTCGGCGTGCACCATGCTGGCATGTTGCCGCGCTATCGCCTGCTGGTCGAGCGCTTGGCGCAGCAGGGCCTGCTGCCCGTCATCTGCGGCACCGATACGCTCGGCGTCGGCATCAACGTACCCATCCATACCGTGGTGCTCACCGCGCTCACCAAGTTCGATGGTTACAAAATGCGTCGTCTGCGCGCCCGAGAGTTCCATCAAATTGCCGGTCGCGCCGGTCGCTCGGGCTTCGATACCGAGGGCGTGGTAATCGCCGAGGCACCCGAGCACGAGATCGAGAATGCCAAGCTTATGGCCAAGGCGGGCGACGACCCCAAAAAACTCCGTAAGATTAAAAAGAAAAAGGCCCCCGAGGGCTTTGTCTCATGGAACAAGCAAACTTTTGAGCACCTGATCGAGACGCAACCCGAAACACTCAAGCCACGCCTGCGCATCACGCACTCTATGGTGATTAGTGTGGTCGAGCAGGGCGGCAATGCCCGAGCCCGCGTACATGACCTCATCGAGACAAGCCTGCAGACCCCCGAAGAAAAGGCCAAGCTCGAGGTTCGCGCCGACGAGATCTTCGCCACGCTCATCGACTCCGGCGTCGTCGTGCGCACCGAGGTGCCGCCCGCACCCGACGCTCCGGCTGACGCCGCGCCGGACATCGACTACGCGCTGACGGTCGACCTGCCGGAGGACTTTGCGCTCGACCAGCCGCTCTCGCCGTTTTTACTTGCCGCGCTGGAGCTGCTCGACCCCGAAAGTGAGACCTATACCATGGACCTCATCTCGATGGTCGAGGCCACGCTCGAGGACCCCAAGCAGGTATTGCGTGCACAGGAGCGCGCCGCACGCGATCGCGCTATGGCCGAGATGAAGGCCGACGGCATCGAGTATGAGGAACGCTTGGAGCGCATTCAAGACGTCACGTACGAAAAGCCGCTCGAGGATTTGCTCGACGCCGCTTTTGACAAGTACTGCCAGGAAGTGCCCTGGGCAAACGACTACCAGCTCTCTCCCAAGAGTGTCCTGCGCGATATGCTGGAAAGCGCGAGCGATTTTAAGGGTTACATTCAAAAGCTCGGCATCGCCCGCTCCGAGGGCATTTTGCTTCGCTACCTGGCAGAGGCCTACCGTTCGCTCGACCGCACCGTACCCATCGAGAAGCGCGACGAGCGCCTGCGCGACATTATCTCGTGGCTGGGCTTTGTGGTGCGCTCGGTGGACTCGAGCCTGGTGGACGAGTGGGAGAACGCTGGCAACCCGGCAGCCCTCGATGCCGCGCCGCCACAGGGCATCGACGAGGTCGTGGCGGACCGCCGCGGCTGCACGCTGCTGGTGCGCAATGCGCTCTTCCGCCGCGTGACCCTTGCCGCCCGTGAGCACGTTCGCGACCTGGGCGAGCTCGACGACGACTGGGGCATGAGCGAGATCCGCTGGCAAAAGGCCCTCGATGCCTACCATGAGCAGCACGAGGAAATCCTCACCGACGGAGATGCCCGCAGCGCCGCGATGTTTTCCATCGATGAGTCCGACGAGAAGACCACGCACGTATGGCACGTGCACCAGATCTTTGCCGACGAGGACGGCGACCACGACTTTGGCATCATGGGCGATGTCGATCTGGACGCCACGCAAGACGGCGGTGAAGTCATCTTCAAAAACTACCGCGTCGGCTTTATCGAAGACCTGCTCGAGGACTAGTCGAACATACTGGAACGAAACGAAGCGGGGCCATTGGCAATATCGCCAGCGGCCCCGTTTTTGCACTATACGCTATGCATTACTCGGTATCCTCGACCTCATACGAATCCGCCTCGGCTGGCTCATCGTTTGTCTCTGGCGCAGCCCCGCGCGCCTCGTCAAACGCCGCCTTCATGGTCTTGTTGCCCCACGTGAGCTTGCGAATGGTAAGATCGTCGGCCTTCTTGTTGGCTAGGCGCAGATTGTTCTCGGAGGACAGCAATGCCTCCTTGGTTTTCTGCAGATGGCTAATCGTCTTGTCGATCTCATCGATTGCCGTTTGGAACTTGCGGCTCGCGATCTCGTAGTTGCGACCGAAATCATTCTTGAACTTCTCCATCTTGGCTTCGAAGTTCGTGACGTCGATATTCTGCTGTTTGTACTCCGCTAGCTCCTGCTTATAGCGCAGTGAGCCCATGGCGGCGTTGCGAAGGAGCGTGATCATGGGAATGAAAAACTGCGGGCGAATCACGTACATCTTCTCGTAGCGATAGCTCACGTCGACTATCCCTACGTTATAGAGCTCACTCTCGGGCTCGAGCAGCGTGCAGAGCACCGCGTACTCACAGCCTTTCTGGCGACGATCGTGATCGAGTTTCTTAAAGAAGTCCTCGTTTTTATGCTTGGTCGCGGTCTCGTCGTTTTCGTTTTTCATCTCGAACATAATCGAAATGACCTCGTTGCCGCTCGCGTCGCACTCGCGGAAGATAAAGTCGCCCTTGGTACCCTCGGACGCATCGTTATCCTTCTCGAAGTACGCGTTGGGAAATGCCGTCATGCGCAGACGGTTAAACTCGGTTTCGCAGTGCTGCTCGAGCGACTCGCCCACCATCTTGGTGGACAGACGGACCTTCATGTCCTTAAGGCGCTCGATCTCTTCATCCTTGTAGCGAATCAGGTCATCGCTCGCGCGCTTGGCCTGCGCAAGCTCGAGCTCGTGTGCCGCCTTGGCCTGTTCCTCGCGAGAATCGCGCACCGCCAGCTCGCTCGTCAGTTTGGCACGCGCCTCATCGCGCTCTCGCTCCGCCGCGGCGACCGCCTTCGACAGCTCCATTTTTGCAGAAAGTTCTTGCTCACGAAGCTGTGCACGAAGGCCCTCGGCCTCGCGCTCAGACTGAGCCTTTGCGGCGGAAAACTTCTCTTGTACCTTCGCGCGATAGTCAGCAAGCGCGCGCTCGGCCTCGCTGCGAGCGGCATCGAGCTCACGCTGCGACTCTGCCGCGGCAGCGGCAAGCGCCATCTCCTGGGCCTTGTCCGCCGCGGCAAGCCTGGCCTGCAGCTCGGCAATCTGAGCATCACGTGCAGCTAAATCGTTTTGAGCGGCATTGCGCGCCGCCGACTCGACGAGCTTGGCTTCGTCATCTTTGCGCTCCAGCTGCGCACGCAAATTGTCGATCTCGCGCTGGAGTTCGGCATTCTCCTTTTGAGCGTTGGCTCGTGCCTCTACCGCCGCGCGCTGGCTTGCACTCTCGCGCTCTGCGGCAGCGCCCTCGAGCTTGGCGCGCAGCTCGGCGAGCTCGGCATCGCGCTTGGCAACCTCTTGTGCCAGCTGTTGAGCTGCAGCGTTCTTCTGCTCGGTAAGCTGAGCGTTGCGCTGGGACTCTGCCTCTTGCAAGGCAGCCATCGAACGCGAGCGCTCAAGCTCCAGCGCTTGCTCGCCCTCGCGCTGGACCGCCTTCACACGCTCATCCAGGTCGCGCGAAAACTCGGCATCGCGCACTTGCTTGACGATATCCGCATAGCCGGACGCGTCGACCTTAAATACTTCGCCACAATGCGGGCACTTGATCTCGTTCATAGCAGCTCCTCGATAGACGCAAATTTCAACCGCCTACACTCTACCGCGCTGCGCGGACAAAAAAGGCGCCGCCGCCATAATGGCAACGGCGCCAGAACCGCCACAAAGGTGCCCGTCCCCTTTGTGGCGTTTTGTGTGACGGTTCGAGAATTACAATCCAAAGAAGCCTAGGATTTGGTCACGGCTTACGGGCTTGTACTCGTTGGCATCGAGGCCGACATCGTAGCGAAAGATAGGACGTTCGCGATCGCGGTTGCGCGTATTGGTGCGGTCTCCCCTGCTGTGGATATGCCCGTGCAGCATGATGGCGCCACGTGCCTTGCCATTCCAGCTGAGCATGGGGTAGTGGCTCATAACCAGACGATGACCCTTGGCATAGCCGGGGGCAATCTCCAGGTAATCACGCACGTCTTCCCAAATCTGCGGCACGTCGGGATCTTCCCAGTCGCCGTCATGGTTACCACGGATGAGCGTCACGTTCTGGCATTCGATGCGCTCGCGCAGGCGCACGGCATCCGCTAGGGGCAGACGATAGGTAAAGTCGCCCAGAATATAGAGGCGGTCGTCCGCAGCCACGCACTCATTGATGACATCGATGACCTTGCGGTTCATCTCCTCAACCGAGCCAAACGGTCGGTCCATGTCGTGCAAGATATTCGTGTCGCCCAGGTGCAGGTCGGCGGTAAACCACATCATCGTCTCAGTCCTCATTTCGCAACGCGTCCAACTCGTGCTAAGTATACAGACGCAGCGATGCGGCAGTTACCCAAAGAGCCCGCCAAACAGTCCGCGACGGCGCTTGTCTTTCTTTTTCGACGCATCACCCTGAGTTTTCTTGTCCTGTCGCATCTTACGGTCCTGCTCCAGCTCATCGTCGTCGAGTAGCATATCCCACTCAAACGAATCGTCCGTCAAATCGAACAGGTCATCGTCATCAAACATGGCAGCCTCCCTTACCGATTAGCGGGCATCCACCACATAGAGGCCAACGCGCACCTGGTGCCACGGGCTACGCTCGGGGGCAACCTGCTGCACGCGGGCCTCAAATACGTCCTCATGGCCGTAATACATCATCAAGGACAGCGGACCGACCTCGTTTCCCGGAACATAGCCAAGCTTGGTGTTGCCGTAGTAGATCGCAACCGCCTCGGGATCATGGGGATTATCGCGCTCGGCGCACAGCTTCAGTTTATCGCCCACTTTAAGATCGCCCAGGACCAAAGCGCCGTCGGCATACTGAAATCCCGCAATGTGAAACGACAGAAGAACACGTGAAGGCTCGTACATGGCAACTCCCCTAACGGCCGGATAAACCGGCGCTTAACCTTACCGAGAAGTCTACGGGTCCGTACGGACACAAATTCATCCTGCCTGCGTCTTTTCGACCGTTTGTCCCTACGCCATCTGATTCTAATGCACAAACATGCGCACGAATTTGTGCTTCCAGTTTGCGTAAGGGGCATAGCGGAATGGCACGTCCAGCCACGTTGCCTTGTTCACGATGCTTTTCTTGTGGCTAAACGTATCGAAGCTCTCGCGTCCATGGTACTGCCCCATACCGCTCGCTCCCATGCCGCCAAAGCCCATATGGCTCGTAGCCAGGTGCATGATCGTGTCGTTGACGCAACCGCCACCAAAGGGCACGTAACGCACAAAGCGCTGCTGAACCTCACGGTCCTGGCTAAAGATATACAGGGCCAGCGGCGTCGGACGATCCGTAATAAACGTCTCGGCCTCCTCTAGGCTCTCAAACGTCAGCACCGGCAAGATGGGACCGAAAATCTCCTCCTGCATCACGGCGTCATCGGGGGCCACGCCGTCCAAAATTGTCGGCTCAATCTTGAGCGAAGCCTCGCGCGCAGCACCTCCAAGCACGACCTTATCGGAATCGATTAGCCCATGCACGCGCGCAAAATGCTTGGCATTGACGATATGCCCGTAATCCTCGTTGTCGAGCGGATGCTCGCCAAACATACGGCGCGCCTCTTCCTTGATGAGGCCTAGCAACTCGTCGTGCACACGCGTATCGACCAGCAGGTAGTCGGGCGCCACACAGGTCTGCCCCACGTTGAGCCATTTACCAAAGGCGATACGCCGTGCCGCAACCTTCAAGTTTGCCGTCGCATCCACGATGCAGGGACTCTTTCCACCCAGCTCAAGCGTCACGGGCGTAAGGTTTTTACTTGCGCGCTCCATGACGAGCTTGCCGACCGGAACGCTACCGGTAAAGAAGATCTTGTCCCAGCACTCATCGAGCAGCGCTTCGTTCTCGGCGCGCCCGCCCTCGACAACTGTCACCAGGCACGGATCAAATGCTTCTTCGCAGATCTGCTTGAGCACCGCACTCGATGCTGGAGCATAGGCGCTCGGCTTGATGACCACAGTATTGCCCGCGGCAAGGGCGCCGGCGAGCGGCTCGAGCGTTAGCAAAAACGGGTAGTTCCACGGGGCCATGATGAGCGTGACGCCATAGGGCACGGCTTGCGTCTTGCACACACTCACGGCGTTGGCAAGGTCGCACGGACGCAGGCGCGGACGACTCCATCGAGCCACATGCGCGATCTGATGACGAATCTCGGAAAGCGACGTGCCGATCTCGCACATATACGCCTCGTCATGCGACTTTCCCAAATCGGTCTTGAGTGCATGGGCAATATCGGCCTCGTGGGCCCGCACCGCATCGCGTAAACTCACGAGCGCACGACGTCGAGCATCGACATCAAACGTGGCGTGCGTCTTAAAGTAGACGCGCTGGTCTCCGACAATGCGCGCAATTTCCTCGGTATTCATGGACCCTCCTAGTTCTCGCCCTCAAACATACCACCCGCGTCAACCTCGTACATGCGCATCAGCTCCAAACGGTCCAACAAAAGTGGAACGGGGTACAGCGGATTGGCCTCGGCATCGGCATGCGCCGCCATCTCGGGAATGTCGGAGCGGCGAATGCCCGTCACATATTTGGGAATGTCCAAGGCGGCGTTCATTCGATCGACCCAATCGATAAAGGCCTCGACGGCATGCGTCAGGGCGCCCATGCCCGTCTGCCCCGTAATGGAGGCGGGCAGACCGCGCGAACTCGGGGTCATGCACCGCAAAGCGCGGGATAAGCACAAAGTCGTTAATGGGGTACTTGTAGTGCGTCTCGTCATCGGTGATAACCGCCGCGAGCGTAACTTCGCTTCCCGTACCGGCGGTAGTGGGAACCGCAATAAGCAGCGGCAGGAGACGGTGGACGCGCAGCAGGCCGCGCATCTTGTTGATGGGCTTGTTTGGCTGCGCGATTCGTGCTCCCACGCCCTTGGCACAGTCCATGGCCGAGCCACCGCCAAAGCCGATAATGGCCTGGCAGGCGCTCTCTCAGCATGCTCCAGAATGCGTGGCTCGGTATAGGGCAGCACCGGCGATGCGATGCGAAAAACCGTTTGATACGTTCGGCACCAGGCGCAGCGGGCTAGATGCATAAAGGAAACTCCCTCATTTGTTGATTGGTCAACATTTGTTCGACTGATTGTACTCATCAGAGGTCGCAGGCGGCCTGCCAATCGTTAATCAATCAACATCTTCATCTCTCAAAATTGTTTTATCAAAAATCATTCCTAATAGGCTTCACATTTTGTTGCATTTATGGATAATAGAACTCGTCAAGACGCACGTCCGGAGAGGGCCCTTACGGGATCGGACAAGCGCCCCATCGCCATCCATCGAAAGGATCGAATCATGAAATTTGTTTGCCCCGTTTGCGGTTATGTGGAAGAGTTCGACGGCGACCAGCTGCCCGAGGATTTTAAGTGCCCCCAGTGCGGCGTTCCCGGTTCTCGTTTCCTGAAGCAGGAGGAGGGCAAGCTCGAGTGGGCTGCCGAGCACGTCGTGGGCGTCGCCAAGATGGAGGGCGTCTCCGAGGACATCGTTGCCGACCTGCGCGCCAACTTTGAGGGCGAGTGCTCTGAGGTCGGTATGTACCTGGCCATGGCTCGCGTCGCCCATCGCGAGGGCTATCCCGAGATCGGCCTATACTGGGAGAAGGCTGCCCACGAGGAGGCCGAGCACGCCGCCAAGTTCGCCGAGCTCCTGGGCGAGGTCGTGACCGACTCCACCAAGAAGAACCTCGAGATGCGCGTTGAGGCCGAGAACGGCGCCACCGCCGGCAAGACCGATCTTGCCAAGCGCGCCAAGGCCGCTGGCCTCGATGCCATCCACGATACCGTGCACGAGATGGCTCGCGACGAGGCCCGCCACGGCAAGGCTTTCGCCGGCCTGCTCAAGCGCTACTTTGGCTAAGCCAACCGCCTGAGAGATAATCTCTAACTTTAAAGGGCCCGAACCGCATGGTTCGGGCCTTTTTTCGTGTCTCATGAACTCGTTAACGCCCTGAAATAGGGCCACCTTCGGCATCGACTTCTCGTCAAAAACTAAGTGAGTAGACTTTTTGGAACTTGCCGAGCAGACCATCCATATTGCTCTATAAAGCCGCAGGTAAATGACTTGTTGCAAAACGGCCTGGTCGCCATCACGCCAAAAGTCTACTCACTTAGATCCGCGCTGTCCACGATCGAGCTGTTTTGTGTCCAATGGACATCTTTCCGCCGATTACTCCCAATTTTGTCCAGTCAACGAATAGTTCAGACCGGAGTAATGCCTCAGCCCTTTGCTCATCCGAGCTTTTTTCGCGATATTCAACATCGAGCATCCTGCATACGGCCTTAACGATCGCACGGAATCTATCCTCATCGGATATCTGTCCGTGTGTCAGGAGAAGCACGTCGTAGCCCATGGCTTGAAGCGCCGTCATGCGATCAGCGTCACGCAAGCCATCCCCCGCGCGCCCGTGCGAGGCCTTTCCCTGGCATTCAATAGCCACCTGTCGCCTCCCGTCCGGCGAGGAAAGAAGTAGATCGATATATACGCGGGTCTTTCCTACAATCGCTCGAGCACTTGTGCTTAACATCACTTTGACATTGAGCTCTATGCCGCAAAAACCTTCACCTCCCAGGGCTCGCGGCAGTCCAAGCAACAAATACGCCTCGACCTCAAAAGGCGAAGCGGCACCCAATGGAACGAGTTGCGACACCGCCATAAATCGATTGCCGTAACGCATCCCGCAAACATCTGAACAAAAACGGTCAAGGTCCCCATCCAAAACCAAAGCGTCGCGACGCCACAAATTTGAGGCGGCGCCGCCCTCGGACGGGCAGCGCACCCAACCCAACGTTGTCGAAATCGTACCCGAATCAATTGCACGCGAAAGCTCCACCTCAAGTGCCGCCGGCAGGGCGCATACCGCAAACAAGCCGCACATCTCCGCCAATACCAGAAGAAGTTGGAGATCCGTCAGATGTCGAGACATGATAAATGCCGTCAGCAGAGGAGACGTGACCAAAAATCCATGCTCCGTTTCCAGCACGGATTCCCTGGGGAGTTCACCAAGAAACAGCCGCTGCCTAATGTTGGCAGGGCAAGTCCGTTTGTTTCTCGTCCGAACCAATGTATACAACGGAAAACCGAGCGCGACCGCAGCCGTCGGGTTGCGGACGAGGTCATATCGCTGCCGGTCTTCATCCGGCCGCGGAAGCGGAGGACACAAAGCGCGGACTTGAGGGGGCAAACGCCAGTACCTAAAAGCCGATATGTCACAAAGTAGATCCTTCATAGGCACAGGAAAGCACGAATTTCAACCCAGTCGGTCTCTCATTGGCGCGAACGCACCAAAAATGACGCCGAACGAACTGCAAAGTTTTCAACAGCCCTCCCCAACTGGCCAAAAGCTTACCGAGAACTGGACGAAGCCCTGTTGAAAACCCCTTTTTTCTCATGCGGAAGCTTTGCGCGGCAAGTGAGTAGACTTTTTGGAACATCCCGAGCAGACCGATGATCCCACTTCTCAAAACCACAGGTAGATAGCTTGTTACAAAACTGTCTGGTCGCCAAAGTGCCAAAAGTCTACTCACTTAGGTTACAGAGTGCCCCATTAGCTGCGATTCCAGGGTATTAAGCACCTCCGGACTCAGGTCGTCATACTGGACAAGAATTTGAGTTGAGTTTTCAGGGACAGATGCGCCATCGGCACACCAATAACAGTTGCTGATATCGATAAAAGGGATGCTCGAGCGCGTGAGGGCCTGCGCAAAAGAGCTTCCGCCCGTTCCCCGCTCCGCAACCACGGTGCAGTAAAGACCTGCGTCTGCATGCTCGATCGAAACCTCTCCTGCTGGAAACGCATCCCGTACAAGCGCCACCAGGCCATCACGCGCCTCACGAGCACGAACGCGCACGCGGTTCACATGTCGCTCGTAATCACCCGATTCCAGCAAACGAGCCAAAGCGACCTGGTCGACAGAGCTCACCGACGAGGCGTAGAAACCAAGGTTGCACCTAAACCGCTTCATCAGCTCATCGGGCAACACCATGTACGCTAGACGCAACGCCGATGAAAGGCTCTTCGAAAACGTGTTGGTGTAGATGACCGATTGAGCGGCATCGATCGAAGCAAGCGCGGGAATCGGCTTGCCGGTCAGACGAAACTCGCAATCAAAGTCATCTTCGATGAGATATCGACCTGGTCGCTCAGCGGCCCAGCTCAGCAGCGCATAGCGACGCGCAATGCTCGTCACAAGGCCGGTCGGATACTGATGGGACGGCATCAGGTGAAGGACATCGGTCCCCGTTTTCTGCAGAGCGCTCAAGTCTACGCCCTCATCATCCAACGGGATATGTCGAACTTTGCAACCCATAGCCTGATAGATGCGCGTCAGGCGCAAATAGCCCGGGTCCTCAACGGCATACACCTTGTCGGCTCCAAGCAACTGAACCAACATGGTATCGAGCAGCTGGGCGCCTGCGCCGATAACAACGTTGTTGGGGTCGACATTCATGCCCCTTGTCCCGCGCAGATGGTGGGCAATTGCGCGTCGTAGCCGAGTGGTGCCCTGTGCCGGCGCGGTCGAAAAGATTTCGCGCTCGTCTTCGGATGCCAGCGTCGCCCGCAGCGCGCTTTGCCAAAGCCGCGCCGCCTCCAAAGCAGAAGGAGAAAGTGCATCGAATCGCTCGACCTGTCCGTTGACATCATGTGCGCCGGAACCCGCAGAGACGGCATCCCGGTCGATGCCCTCTGCAGCCGAAGCCAAAACCGGTGCATCCGGAAGCTTGCAAGCGTAGTAGCCACGACGCGGCATTGAGCAAATATAGCCCTCGGCAAGTAACTGGCTATATGCATTCTCGATGGTAATGACACTGATTCCCAGATGATTGGCAAAGGCGCGCTTAGACGGAAGATGCTCCCCCGCCGCAATGCGTCCAGCAACGATATCATCTCGAATTTGCTGGTAAATATACTCATAGAGCGATGCGTCGCCGCGTTTTTCCAAATTGTAGTCAAGCATGAGTTTATCACCTGACCTTATTGAGTCATTCAATCTGGTATTAGTCTGGCCTTATTATTATCTCTAAAACTGAGTATTTCGCCATACCCAGCTCCCCGATAGGATGTTCCGTCAAGCAATGCACATGCCAACCAAGGGAGCAACCATGGCAGAACAGACCAGCAAGGCCGATCGCGTCAAACTCAATCGCGAGCTCGCGCAGATGCTCAAGGGCGGCGTCATCATGGACGTCACCACGCCCGAGCAGGCACGCATCGCCGAAGAGGCGGGCGCCTGCGCCGTCATGGCACTCGAGCGCATCCCGGCCGACATCCGTGCCGCAGGCGGCGTCTCACGCATGAGCGACCCTAAGATGATCAAGGGCATCCAAGAGGCCGTCTCCATCCCCGTTATGGCCAAGTGCCGCATCGGCCACATTGTCGAGGCGCAGGTCCTGCAGGCCATCGAGATCGATTACATCGACGAGTCCGAGGTTCTCTCCCCTGCCGACGACGTCTATCACATCGACAAGACCCAGTTTGACGTGCCGTTTGTCTGCGGCGCCCGCGATCTGGGCGAGGCGCTGCGCCGTGTTGCCGAGGGCGCCACGATGATTCGCACCAAGGGTGAGCCGGGTACGGGCGATGTCGTCCAGGCCGTGCGTCACATGCGCAAGATCCAAAAGCAGATCCGCGACGTTGTTGCCCTGAACGATGACGAGCTCTTTGAGAC
Organism: Collinsella sp. LCP21S3_C7; assembly: GCF_052118485.1. NCBI lineage: Bacteria > Bacillati > Actinomycetota > Coriobacteriia > Coriobacteriales > Coriobacteriaceae > Collinsella > Collinsella sp. LCP21S3_C7. Next base: position 44,235 of record NZ_JBQKHC010000010.1, read on the forward strand.
AGCCAAGCAACTGCAGGTTCCGGTCGAGCTGGTGCGCGAGGTCCACGCCACGGGCAAGCTTCCCGTCGTGAACTTTGCCGCCGGCGGCGTAGCGACCCCCGCCGACGCCGCGCTGATGATGCAGCTGGGCGCCGAGGGCGTCTTTGTGGGATCGGGCATCTTTAAGAGCGGCAACCCGGCCAAGCGCGCCGCCGCCATCGTCAAGGCCGTGGCAAACTTCACCGATGCCAAACTCATTGCCGAGCTTTCGGAGGACCTGGGCGAGGCCATGGTGGGCATCAACGCCGACGAGATCGAGATTATCATGGAGGAGCGCGGGCGCTAGTCCGGCAGAAAGGATCGCCCATGAGCGATTATGCAGACCAAACGGTCGCCGTGCTGGCGGTCCAAGGCGCTTTTGCCGAGCACGAAGCAAGACTATCCGAGCTGGGCGCACACTGTATTGAGCTGAGGCAGGCGGCCGATTTGCAGCAGAACTTTGACCGTCTGGTACTTCCCGGCGGCGAGTCCACCGTTCAGGGCAAGCTACTTGCCGAACTCGATATGCTCGAGGATCTTCGTACCCGCATTGTTGAAGGCATGCCTGTACTGGGAACTTGTGCCGGTCTGATTCTGTTGGCGCGCGACCTTGCCGCCCACGATGACAAGGGGACACCGCGCTTGGCAACCATGGATATACTCGTTGAGCGCAATGCCTATGGCAGGCAGCTCGGCAGTTTTCGCACCAAGGGGCAGGTAGGCGGTATCGACGGTGAAGTGCCGTTAACGTTTATCCGTGCACCCCGCATCGTCGAGGTGCACGGCAATGCCAAGGCCCTAGCCGAAGTCGATGGCCGCATCGTCGCCGCCCGTCAAGACAATCAGCTCGGCGTTACCTTCCACCCCGAGCTCGACGACGACACCCGCCTCCACGAGCTCTTCCTCCAAATGTAGGCAGAAAACAAACGAATGTGGATTTTCGGACGCATAGCAAATGAGAGTGGAAATCTCCCACTTTGAGCTCGGATGCAGGCTCAAACCGGGAGATTATCCACTCTCATGCCATGTAGTCGTTGGGGACGTTTTCAACGACTACATTGCGATAGACGGCCACGTTTGCCCAGATAATACCGACCAAAATAAACCTGTCCCTTTTTGGCAGGTTTGGATCAAGGCAACGCCGATGTTTTGGCAACGACAGCGAAAACCCGTACACGCGAGCAGGGTGCCTTGAAACGAGGCGGCATTGACCTTCTGGTCATGCCGCGAAGTTGAAAGGCAGATTGCCGCTCTGGCGGGCTTGCAGCGTCGGCCCGTTACGGCGTTTGGTAAAACGCCGTAACTAAAAGCGGTTGCCGCGGAAGCCGCCACCGTTGCGGCCGCCACGGTCGCCGCCTCGACCGCCGCGGTCGCCGCCACGGTTGCCGCCGAAGCCGCCACGGTTGCCACCGCGGTCGCCATAGCCACCACGGTTGCCGCCAAAGCCGCCGCGACCGCCACGGTCGCCGCCACGGTCACCAAAGCCGCCACGGCCACCGCGGCCACCACGGTCGCCGCCACGGCCACCGCGGTCGCCAAAGCCGCCGCGACCGCCACGGTCGCTGCCACGGCCACCACGGTCGTCACGGCCGCCGCGAGGACCGCGATCCTCGTCCAGACCCATGGCGACGAGCGGAGCGATAACCTTATCGAGCGCGGCCATCAGCTCGGTGGCCTCCTCGTAAGAAAGCTCGGGCAGGAGCTTCTCCTTCTTGTTGGCAAGCTCGACCAGGCCCTCAGCGGCATCCTCGGCAGCGAAGACGACAATCTTGCGCATATCGCCCTCGGCGTTGTCGATGCGGCCGACCAGATCGGCAGCCTCGGCCTCGGCCATCAGGCCATCGAGCTCACGAAGGCGCATGCCCAGCAGGTCGGACATTTCCTTCTGCTCCATCTTGGGCTTGAGGTCAAGGAGCTTGATGGCGCGCTCGATGTTCGCCATACGCTCGGCCTTAGCCTCCTCCTCCTTGGAAATAGCAAAGCGACGGCTACGCAGCAGGCGGGCGGCCTTCTGCATCTTGTCCATCAGCTCTTCGTCATCGTAATCAACGGCGGCCTCGACAACCTCGGCCTCCTCCTCGGCGGAAACCTCGTCAGCAGCCTCAACCTCGGTAGCTTCGGTCTCCACGGTCTCGACTGCCTCGACCTCGGCAGCCATGGTCTCGTTCTCGGTCTCGTTCATGATCTCTTCGTTCTCGGACATGAGACTCCTTCTTGGCCCTCTCGGGCATCATCGCCCCATTCGCGGGGCCCGTCGCGCACTCTTTGCGCTTTAAACATTCATGCCTCTCGGCAAAACGTCCCTTAGTTTATGGTGTCGCCATCCAATCTAGCTGCAGAATCTATATGCACACATTAATGCGACATGTCGCGGTATCATGGCCTGAACCAAACGTGTCCACCTTAAGGAGCCCGCCATGATTAAGCCCATCATGAAATCCGAGTTCTTTTTGCGCCTGCCTTCCGAAGACGCAGGGCCCGACGATGCCGTGATCGGGCAGGACCTCCTGGATACGCTCCACGAGCATGAGCACGAGTGCGTGGGGCTCGCCGCCAACATGATCGGCGTGCGCAAACGCATCATCTGCGTAAAGGACGGCAACAGGACGCTCCTGATGTACAACCCTCAAATTCTTGAGCAGGTCAATGCCTATCAGACCAGCGAAGGATGCCTCTCGCTGATCGGCGAGCGTCCCTGCACCCGCTATCGTCGCATTAAGGTGGAGTATTTGGACGAGAACTTCGTCCACCGCATCAAAAACTTCTCGGGCTACACCGCCGAGATCATCCAGCACGAAATCGACCACTGTAACGGCGTCGTTATATAGTTCCGCGAGTCAAGAAAAATGATCTGTTTTCCTCCGTCCCCTTTGGATCATGGTAACGACGCAGGCTGAGCACACGACAGCGAGCGAGCCGCATTTGCGCCAAGGTGACGTGAAATGAGAGGGCGCTGACCTTCTGGTCGCGCCCTCGAAATTGAACGTCAGATTGGCGTGAATGCGGCTCGCGTAGCGTCAAGCGGTCCGCCGTTCGGTAGAACGGCGGAACCAATTAGGACTGGCGGTAATGGTCAAAGAAATCGGCGAGGTCTTCGAGCGACTCTTTGAGCACTTCCATGCGCGGCAGGTACACGATGCGGAAGTGATCGGGCTCAGCCCAGTTGAAGCCGCCGCCACGCGTGATGAGGATCTTCTTCTCGTGCAGCAGGTCGAGGGCAAACTGCTCGTCATCGGTGATGTTGAACTTTTTAACATCCATCTTGGGGAAGATATAAAACGCCGCACGCGGCTTGACCACCGAGATGCCGTCGATCTTGCTGAGCGCCTCATACACAAAGTTGCGCTGCTCGTAGACACGACCGCCGGGGCGGATGTAGTCGTTGACCGACTGATGGCCGCCAAGCGCCGTCTGGACGATCGACTGGGCCGGCACGTTGGAGCACAGGCGCATGTTGGAGAGCATGTTGATGCCCATGATGAAGTCGCTCATGCAGCGCTGGTTGCCCGAAAGCACCATCCAGCCAATGCGATAGCCCGCGATCATATGCGACTTGGACAGGCCGCTAAACGTAATGCAGGGCAGGTCGGGGGCGAGCGATGCAATGGAGACGTGCTCGTAGCCGTCCATGCACAGGCGGTCATAGATCTCGTCGGCAAAAATCATGAGCTGGTGCCTGCGCGCGATCTCAACGATGCCCTCGAGCACCTCGCGCGGATAGACCGAGCCCGTGGGGTTGTTGGGGTTGATGATGACGAGGGCCTTGGTCGCGCTCGTGATCTTGGACTCCATATCCTGCAGATCGGGATACCAATCGGCCTGCTCATCACACAGATAGTGCACGGGATGTCCACCGGCAAGAGTTGCGCACGCCGTCCACAGCGGATAATCGGGGCTGGGAATCAGAATCTCGTCGCCATTGTCGAGCAGCGCGTTCATCGAAAGCTGAATGAGCTCGGACACGCCGTTGCCCGTGTAAATATGTTCCATCTGAACATTGGGCAGGCCCTTGATCTGCGAATACTGCATGATCGCCTTGCGCGCAGAGAACAGACCGCGCGAGTTGGAATAGCCTTCGCAGTCGGGCAGCTGCTGGCGCATGTCCTTAATGACCTCATCGGGCGTGCGGAAACCAAAGGGCGCCGGATTACCGATGTTGAGCTTGAGGATGCACTCGCCTTCGTCCTCCATACGGGCTGCCTCGTCGACAACGGGGCCGCGCACGTCATACAGAACGTTCTCGAGTTTGGTGGATTTAGAAAAAGTACGCATGGTGGTGCTCCTTGCAATTTGAGCTGAGGGATGGGGTTCGGGCTTGGAAACGTTGTGGGTCGATGATGTCTCGCCTTGATCGGCGTCACCGGCGAGCAGCCAGGTAACATCGACCTCCAAAATGCGGGCGAGTAGCTCTGCCACATCGCGCCGCGGAATCGTCTTGCCGCTCACATATTGGCTCATCTGACTCTTGCCGAGTTTTTTGCCGAGCATCTCCGATGCGCGGATTACGTCCGACTGGCGAACGTCGCGATCGGACATAGCCTGTCGCAGGCGATCGCTAAACGTCTCTTGGGTCACAGGAACCTCCTTACTGGCAAAGTTCAATTTATAGAACACGAATTGAACCAAGGTTCAATTTAGCAAGCAGTATAGCGCCGTGCTATTTCTAAAAGTTCAATTTCAAAAATAACATGACCCAAACCTCAAGATTTACCCCAAGGCGGTAACGACGTGCGCCCATTTAGAGGTATTCAAGAAAACGGGCGGCGGCAAGCGAAACATCGGCCGTTCGATATATGGCGTTGATCTGCCGATGGGGATGCCCTTCGAGCGGACGCACGGCAACATCGAACTGACAGCGGCGCATGATGAGCGCGGGAAGAATGCTCACACCCAGGCCGTCCTCGACCATAGCCATAATCGCATAGTCATCCCAGGTCGACAGTTTTGAGTGCACTGCCAGTCCCGCCCGACGAAACAGCGGCGTAATCTCGTCATCGGTGCCGCGTTCTAGCAGAATAAACTGCTCGTTGGCCAAGTCGGCAAGAGAGACGACCTCCGCCGTGGCAAACAACGAGCCTGACGGCACTACCGCCATTAACTCGTCACGCACCAAAGGCAGCGATGTCATGCCGTTTTCTCGGGGCTCACGAGGGATAAAGCCCAGATCGCAGCGACCCTCTGCCACCCATTGTTCAATCTCTGAATAGTCGCCCATCAGCAACTCGTAATCGACGTCTGGATGATCAGCACGAAAACGCGCAATCACCGGCGGCAGCACGTGGGTCGCCACGCTCGAAAACGTACCGATGCAGATTTTGCCGCGCATGAGCCCGCGCATCTCATCCACCCGTCGCTGCAAGCGAACGAATTCCTCGCAGAGCGCCTCGACAGCCGGCATGACCTGCCGCCCGTCGGCAGAAAGAGCAACACCTTCACGACTGCGGTCGAGTACCTTAAAGCCCCAATCGGCCTCAAGATCGGCCACCATGCGGCTCACGCCCGATTGCGAGTAGCTCAGGCGCTCGGCAGCACGCGTAAAGCTTCCAGCGCGCACGGTCTCCAGCAGTACCTGCATTTTTTGAATATTCGTTTCCACGACATGCCTCCACCCTTGCATGAGTTTTTGTCATGTTTTCCATGCATTATATTCGCTTTTCTTCTAAAGCCAGTTCACCCATAGTGAGCATGCACAGATATAGAGGGGACGGCAGCGCATGAACAACGGATTGATTACGTATTTAGCAGCATTGTTGTTGTTTGGCTCCAACGGCATCATCGCTGCGGCCATCGCACTCCCGAGCTCCGATATCGTGCTGCTACGCACTTTTCTGGGAGCCCTTTCGCTTGTCGCCATCCTCGCCATTACCCAGCGCCATAAGCTGCAGGCGCCTTCTCGCCCCCGCGAAGCCGCAGCCCTCCTCCTCTCGGGAGCCGCGCTGGGCGCCAGCTGGATTTTTCTGTTCCGCGCTTATCAGACGATCGGCGTCGGCGTTTCTTCGCTGCTGTACTACTGCGGCCCCATCATCGTCATGGCCCTCTCGCCGTTTATCTTTGGCGAAAAACTAACCGGTGGCAAAATCGCCGGGTTTATCGCAGTCGCCTGCGGCGCTTTTCTCATTGCAGCGCAAGGTCTAGGCGGCAATATGCCCATTGCGGGCATCGTCTGCGGAATCGCCTCGGCCTTCTGTTATGCATTGATGGTCATCGCCAGCAAGGGCGCGCCGCACATCGAAGGCCTCGAGAACTCCGCGCTCCAGGTGAGCGCCGCCTTTGTGACCGCGCTGGTCCTTACACTCGTCACCCAAGGCACCCCCTCATTCCTGTCCGCCAGCATCGCCGCAACCATCGATTGGCGCGCCGTCGCTATGCTCGGCGTCGTCAACACCGGCATCGGTTGTCTGCTCTACTTTAGCGCCGTCGCCAAACTGCCCGTGCAGACCGTCGCTGTCGTCGGCTACCTCGAGCCGCTTTCGGCCGTCGTGTTCTCGTCCGCCCTTTTGGGCGAAGTCATAACACCAGTCCGCCTGATGGGCGCCGTGCTTATCATCGGCGGCGCGATCTTTTGCGAACTCGCCGGTAAACGCTCAGGCGCCAAGACCGGTATCGCTCAGGCAGCACGCGTCTAAAAGTTCCCTCTTCGGTTTCAAAGCAGGAGCGCGTCCGCGGTTATTACATTGCAGCAAAGCCATACAGCGGATGCGCCCCTGTTTTGAAATGCTACCTGCGTACATAAATAATCCCCAGCTGGGGATTATTGTCTAAAATTACCCGATGTGCCAAACAGCTCTTGTATGTATAAAGACGGCATAAAAGTTATCTGTCCAAGACAGATAACCGGATGTCCAAGGGAGTCCACGTGGCGCACGCCAAACTGGAGGCAAACCTCCAAGACCAGCACGGTCAAGTACGTGGTAATCGCCATGAAGGCCGACAACCACAACGAGAGCGGCATCTTCGCCCTGTTTAGCCTGGTGCGCAAAGTGGCGCCGTGGCTGATTCTACCTGCCATGATCGGCGGCGCGGCGCTGCTCGCCAATAACTCCAGCTCGAAGTTCAGATCGAGGAAGCCGAGGAAATGGATGTCGATATCTTCTCGAACGACCTTGTCAACAGCAACGAAGCCGGTAGGGACATGAACGTCGACCCCACCGAGCTGCTCGGGAGCGTCGCCGATACGCCCGAACAGCAACAGTTCGACGGCCTCGAGAGCGAACAACTCAGCGACGCCAACTTCTAACGACGTCGCGCGTCGACGACAGCGGCCCTGCGCCTCACAGGAGGCGCAGGGCCGCTTTGCATTGCAGTAAAACCGCCGGCTACGAACGACGCGGCTCGGGAACCACGAGCCTATCGGGGCTCGCGCCCTCGGCATCCATCAGGCTCACGTAGCGAATCGACGGATCCTCATACGTTGAGTAATAGTAATTGCCCGTGCGCGCGCTAAAGCATCCGGTGTAGATAGTCTTCTCGAACTTGCCGTCACCCATCTTGGACGCGCCCTCGATCATCGCCACCCCCTCGAGCGAGCGGAACATGCGAATGACGTTCTCGGCCTCGTTGTCTTTTTGCGGGTAATTGGCATTGAGGTACGCCGCCTTTACAAAACGGCTCGGCGAATAGCAGTCACCCGGAATACCGCGCATGCCGGCACCCGCGCCATAGGGCTTGAGCTCGGCGCCACGCCATGTCGCCGTCTGAGGAAAATCGCTTGTGGCGGTGATATAGGTGCGCAGGTTTTCCATGTGCCACGGGAAGGTCGGCTGATTGGCAAGGGTGTCGACCGGATCGTCGTATACATGCAGACCGTCAGCCATCATCTCGACCACGATGCTGCGCCGGCTGTCGCCGATAATCCAATGGAGCAGCGACACACCCAGCCCCTCTCCGGCAGATTTGGCAACAATCACCGTGTCGCGCAGCGCAGCCTCGACCTCGTCGACCGTCGAGAACGTCGCTGCCACCCACAGGGGAAACTCATAGGCCGCGATATTGGTCTTGCCATCAACCGGGTCCTCGGCATACTCGGCATAACCGGGAAAGTTGAGCCCTGCCACAGCCAGACCCGCATCGTTACCACAGTCGAAAAACATAGGATAGTTCTTGTAATCGATGCACATGCCGATTACCGCGTGTGCCGCCGACGCATCGTCGATAAACGAATACGGGATATGGAACCCGCGGGGCATCACGCGAACCTGTTGGCCGTAGCTAAAGCTCCAGTCGAGGTTGCGACCCAGATACATGTTGCCGGAATTATCGGTAAATCGAATGCTCGTGCACATGGCGCCTCCTAGCCATACGTCCTTGTTAAGCTCATTGTTACCAAACAAATAGGCGCTAAACACAAAGGTCCGGACATGACAATAACGTCACGTCCGGACCACACAAGCAAGATAAACTCAACCAAGTCAACCTCGCAGGTCGTCTAAGGGGTCAAAATACCGCAGATTGTCACGAAAGAGGAGCGAAGCGTACTTAAGGTACGCGAGCGACGCTTGAGCGGCAAGGTGCGGGCTTTGGTCCCCTTAGACCAACTTTCCAAGACAGTGATCGATCATATGCTGGATCATTTGTGCCTCAAAGCCCGTGTAGTCGCGGCGGCACTCCTTCATCTTGCCGTCGACGATCTGGTCAAAGGCAACCTTGCACTTGATATAGCGCGTGGACTTGGTGATTTCGTCGTGCGTCAGGCAGCTCTCCTCCATCTTGCTGGCGCCCAGGCCAAACACCAGACGGGGGTTGTAGAGCACGTGGGGCTCGCCGGCGTCGTCCAGATAGACGCAGACCTTCTTGGTGACGCCAATCTGGTTGGCGGCAAGGCAGCCGGCGTCCTCGAGCGACTTGATGGTGTCGATCAGGTCCTGTGCGACCGACTCGTCCTCAACAGTCGCAACCTCGCAACGCTGGGACAGGATAGCCTCGTCGCGGCAGAGCTCTTTAATCATACGTTCCTCCAAAGAGTTCAATGTAACTGCTTAAGTATACGGTACCTACACATTTTCATGCGAAAAATACCGTCCGCCTGTTACAAAGCGCCGAACTTCAACATGCGAGGAACATCGACCTTCCAAAGGCGATATAGTATGTAAGTTCGTGTCAATCGGCCTAAACTCGGGGCCGAACAAGGAAAGGGTATGCATGGACGAACTTTTTCACGTCAGCGAGCGCAAGTCCACAATCGGGACCGAACTTCGCGCTGGACTGACAACATTCCTGGCGATGGCCTACATCATCGCCGTCAACCCTGCGGTGCTCTCGGGCGCTGGCATCGATGCGGGAGCGCTCGCCTGCGCCACCTGTCTGGGCGCCGGCATCATGACCATCTGCATGGGCATCTTCGCCAACCGCCCGCTCGCCTGTGCGTCGGGCCTGGGCATCAACGCCATGATTGCGGGCATCACCGCCACCATGTGCGGCGGTGACTGGCACGTTGCCATGAGTGTTATCTTCCTCGAAGGTATCATCATCTTGCTGCTCGTCCTTTGCGGCCTGCGCGAGGCCATCATGGACGCCATCCCCGTGGTCCTGCGCCACGCAATCTCGGTGGGTCTGGGCCTGTTTATCGCCATGATCGGCCTGTGCGACGCCGGCATCATCACCGCTGGCACCGGTACGCTCGTCGGCCTGGGCGACATCGCCTCCCCCACCTTTATCGTCGGCATCATCTCCATCGTCGTGACGGTTGCCCTTGCTTCCCGCAACGTGCCGGGCTCGCTGCTCATCGGCATCATCGTCGCCGTTATCGCCGGTATCCCGCTGGGCGTCACCCATGCGCCCGAGGGTCTCATCGCACCGCTCGACTTCTCGACCTTTGGCGCCCCGTTTGCCAGCACTGCTGATGGCAACATGGCCATCGTGAAGGTCCTGACCGACCCGATGCTGCTCGTCGTTGCCTTCTCGCTGCTCATGAGTGACTTCTTCGACACCATGGGCACCGCGATGGCCGTCGCCAAGCAGGGCGAGTTCTTGACCGAGGACGGCAATGTCGAGGACATCCGTCCCATCCTGGTCGTCGACTCCGTGGCCGCCGCTGCCGGTGGCTTTATGGGCGTCTCCTCCATCACCACCTTCGTCGAGTCTACCTCTGGCGCTGCCGACGGTGGCCGCACGGGCCTCACCTCCGTCACCACCGGCGTGCTGTTCATTCTCGCCGCGTTCTTCTCCCCCATCGTCACCATCGTTTCCAGCGCCGCCACCTGCGGTGCTCTGGTCTACGTCGGCTACCTCATGATGAGCGAGGCCTCCGAGATCGACTGGTCCGACGTGTCGCAGGGTTTCCCAGCGTTCATGATTGTCGCCGGCGTGCCCTTCACCTACTCCATCTCTGCCGGCATCGGTCTGGGCTTTATCGCCTACGTGGTCGTCGCGCTCTTTAAGGGCGAGGCCTCCAAGGTCAAGCCGCTCATGTGGATCGCATCACTCGCCTTCCTCGTCTACTTCTTTGTAGCGTAAGGGCAAAGCTGCCAAAGCAAAACCTCAAGGCGCAGAGTCGCATCAAGCGGCTCTGCGCCTTTCTTTTAGCGACGGTCCCTACGCCGACGTGCGACAATCGTATTTGTAGATGTCGAAATGCAGAGAGAAGCTTGTCATGGAAGCGCGTCAAAAGCAGATAACCATTCATTCAAAGCATGTCGAAAGCGCGCCCGTCATTTACCTTCCCGCGGTCATGGGTGACGGCACCGAGGTCTATAGCCGTTGTCTTGAGCTTGATTGCCCGCCATTCACCCTGGTCGCCATTGGCGAACTCGATTGGAATCGCGAGCTGAGTCCTTGGGAATGCGACGGAACCGTGCGCGATGCCGAGCCCTTTGGTGGACAGGCGTCCGAGTTTCTCGATGAACTGCTGAATCGGATAATCCCAGAGGTCGAGCCATCACTTCCCTGCCCGCCTACCTGGCGCGGCATTGCCGGTTACTCATTGGCGGGCCTCTTTTCGCTTTGGTCGCTCTGGCAGACCGATGCCTTTGACCGCGCCGCAAGCGCATCGGGGTCCCTATGGTTTCCCGGATTTCTCGATTACGCACACGGGCACACGATGTCAGCCGCGCCCAACGCCGTCTATCTATCACTCGGCAAAAAGGAGACCAAGACGCCCAACCGCATGATGCGGCACGTACTCGACGACACGCGCGCAATGGAGAAACTACTCGGCGACCGAGGCATCCCCGCGACCTTCGAGCTCAACCCCGGTAACCACTTTGCCCAAACCGATGTGCGCATGGCCCGCGGCATACACTGGATACTGACGCATTAAAAATGGCGCCCACGCGTACGCACGGGCGCCATTTTTTTGATTTAGCTGAACACAACTACTACTCGACAGTCTCCTCAAGTTCGGAAACGGCGAACTCAAAGTCGTTGCCGGGCAGAATCGCGTTGAGCACGATGCCCACCAGCGAGCCCACGGCAAGGCCCGAAAGCGAAATCGTCACGCCGCCCAGCTCCAGCACGATGGCACCGGCGGCGCTGTAGGCAATGCCGAGTGAAAGCACGAGCACCAGAGCGGCCACCAGCACGTTGCGGTTGTTCTGGAAATCGACCTGGTTCTCGATGAGGTTACGGACGCCCACGGCGCTGATCATGCCATAGAGCACGAGCGACACGCCGCCGATAACGCATGCCGGCATGGCGGCGATCACGGCAGCGAACTTGGGGCAGAACGAAAGCACGATGGCGCAGCACGCGGCAATGCGAATCACGCGCGGGTCAAACACGCGCGTCAGGGCGAGCACGCCGGTGTTCTCGCCATACGTGGTGTTGGCCGGAGCGCCAAAGAGCGAAGCCAGAATCGTGGCGAGACCATCACCGAGCAGCGTGCGATGCAGGCCGGGATCGGCGATGTAGTTGCGCTCGCAGGTGGAGCCAATAGCGGATATATCGCCGATATGCTCAATCATGGTTGCAAAGGCCAGCGGCATGATGGTGATGACGGCCGTCGTGGCAAGGCCGCTATCGAACTGCGGCCCAAAGAGTGCAAACACCGTGTTGTCCCACACGACGGGCAAGCCAAGCCAGGGAGCGGCTGCGACGCCGGAGAAATCGACCTCGCCCAGCGCAGCCGCAACGGCATAGCTCACCACGACGCCCAGTAAAATCGGCACGATCTTGACCATGCCGCGACCCCAAATATTGCAGATGACGATTACGGCGACGGCAACCACGGCAACGAGCCAGTTAGTCTGGCAGTTGGCAATAGCGGAACTCGCCAGGATCAGACCGATCGAAATGACAATGGGGCCAGTCACCACCGGCGGGAAGAAGCGCATGACGCGCTTGGCGCCAAACGCGCGGAAGAGCGCCGCAAGCACCGGGTAGAGCAAACCGGCGCAGGCAACGCCCAGGCAAGCGTAGGGCAATAGCTCGGCCTCGCCGTTGGGCGCGATTGCGGCATAGCCGGCAATAAAGGCAAACGATGAGCCCAAAAATGCGGGGACCTTACCGCGTGACAGGAAGTGGAATAGCAGCGTGCCCAAGCCGGCAAACAAAAGCGTTGCCGATACCGAAAGGCCGGTGAGCACGGGCACCAGCACCGTGGCACCAAACATGGCAAACAGGTGCTGCAGACCGAGCAGGAACATGCGCGGGCGGCCGAGCGACGAAGCGTCGTAGATGGCATCGGTGACGGCGGGCGTCGAGGACTGGGACATGGATGTCCTTTCGAATGGAAGGGCGCTCGGGCATAGCGGATAACCTGCCCGAACGATACGGTCCGAACCATTGTACGCGATACGCCATGTCTCGCACGCGCCGTCACTTGCAAACGGTACCGCTATTTCCAAACACGCTCGGCAATACGCTTGACCAGCGCGATCTTTGCCCACTGCTCGCCTTCGGTCAGCTTGTTGCCAATCTCGCAGCTGGCAAAGCCACACTGCGGAGACAGATACAGATTCTCAAGCGGCACGTACTTTGCCGCCTCATGAATACGCTCGACGGTCGCGTCCTCGTCCTCGAGCTCGGCTGCCTTGGTGGTCACCAGACCCAACACGACCTTCTTACCGGGCGCAACGTACTTGAGCGGCTCAAAACCACCGGCGCGCGGAGTGTCGAACTCAAGATAGAACGCGTCAACGTCCTCATGCGCAAACAGGTACGGGGCGATGGGATCATAGCCGCCCTCAAAGGCATAAGTAGAGTGGTAGTTGCCACGGCATACATGCGTATTGATCACCAAGTCGTCAGGCTTGCCCGCGATGGCGGCATTGTTGAGCGCCACGCCCAGCTCGCTCACCTTTTGCAGGTCAACCGGGCTCATGCCGGTCTTGGACACAAAGTCAGTATCGCAATAGATGCCCCAGGTGCAGTCATCAAATTGGATGTTGCGGCAACCCGCGGCATACAGATCGGCAATCACGGTGCGGTATGCTGCGGCGATGGCATCGGCGAGCTCTTCGTCGGTCTTGTAGACGGCGCGCAGGCTCTCCTGCTGGCCATCGCAGCGGTCGAGCGTGACTTCGGAGAACGTCTGGATCGGCGCCGGGATGGTTTGCCGCGCAACCTGGCCCTCGCCCTCAAGCGCCTTGACAAACTTGAAGTGCTCGACGAACGGATGGTTCTCGCCGCTAATAGGCCCGGTCACCACGGCGGTGTCGGCGGTAGTCTCCTCATCGTGGAACATATAGCCCGTACGCGAGGTGCGGCGCTCGATGCCGTTGAGACCCCACATAAAATCGAGGTGCCAGTAGCTGCGGCGGAACTCGCCATCGGTGATGACCTGCAGGCCGGCGGCCTTTTGCTTTGCCACCAAATCGCGAATGGCCTCGTCCTCGACTGCCTTAAGTCCCTCGGCATCAAGCGCGCCTGCCGCATAGGCGGCGCGGGCGTCCTTTACGGCCTGCGGACGAAGAAAACTGCCGACGATATCGGCGCGAAACGGCGCTTTGAGCTGGGTGGAATTGCTCATAGGAATCTCCTTTTGCATGGACTGCTTTGGCGAGAAAGAGTATGAGCGCACTCCTGGTTATCGTAAAATATGCGTTTATATATGTTTGCCATATAGTTTTCCTATATCCATTTCGACAGCTCAAGATAGCAACATCAAACGCTACCGGTTAGATATGCCTCCGGATGGCCTCGACATAAGCCTGTCCATAGCGCGTGAGCGTCGTATTCTTGCGCGTGATAATGCCGATCTCCATGTATTCATCCACATCGAGCGGAATCGAGATAATACCGGGGCCATTAAGCTCGTGGCTAATCACGCCCGAACACACCGTGTAGCCGTTGAGACCCATGGCTAGGTTGAACAAGGTCGCACGGTCGCGCACGCGGATATTCTTGCGGCGCTCAAACGTCGAGGTCAGTTCCTCGGAATAGTAAAACGAGTTGTAGCTGCCTTGCTCGTAGGATAGGAACGGATAGTCTTCCAAGTCCTCGAGCGTCACGCTGGCGTGGTCCGCCAGTGGATGGTCGGCGCATACAAAGACGTGCGGCGTGGCGCAGAAGAGTCCTTCGAATACGAGCTCGTTGGCCGCCAGCATGCGCTCGATAACCTCGCGGTTATGTTCGGATAAGTACAGAATGCCCAGTTCACTCTTCATGTGCGCGACATCTTCGATGATCTCGTGAGTCTGTTCCTCGCGCAGGGTAAAGTCGTAGCGCGCGGCATCGAACTCACGGATCACGTCGACAAACGCATTAACGGCAAAGGAATAATGTTGACAGCTCACACTAAAGTGCGGCACTTGCTCGGATGCGCCCTTGTACTTGCCCTCGAGCAGGTCGGCCTGATCGAGTACCTGGCGCGCGTAGCCCAAGAATGTCTCGCCTTCCTCGGACACAATGACGCCCTTGTTGGTGCGCTCAAAGATGTGCACACCCATCTCGTTTTCGAGATCGCGAATCGAGGCGGTAATCGAAGGCTGCGACACAAAGAGCCGGCGCGAGGCCTCGGTGATGCTGCCGCATTCGGCAACCTTAACAACATACCTGAGCTGCTGAAGCTTCATGACTTTCTCCCTAGACGTTCGTGACGCCAAGACCCGTCGCGTCCATCTGGCGCATAAACGACGGCATCTCCCCCGTCGCGGCGCAGGCGGCAATCTGATGCAGAGCCCCGGCAACCGCATCGTCTGCCGCGGCGCCGATATGCCAACGCGCGGCAGCCGTGACGGCCTCATTGGCATTGGCGACTGCAACGGAGTTGGGAACGGCATTAATCATGGGCAGATCGTTATCGGAATCGCCGAACACCGCCACCTCGTCGGGCGTCAGACCCAAAGCACGCGCCAGCTCCAGCGTGGCACAGCCCTTGTCCCAACCAGCCGGAAGGATGTCAAACAGGCGCACGCGGCTGTTGGGAAACACGAGCGAGAGTTCCGGCACCTCGGCGGCAACGCGCTCGCGTAGCTCCGCGAGCCCCTCACGCGAACGGGCACTCCAGATATTCGCCTTGAACACCGGCGCGTCACCGACAACGGGACGGCACGGGGCCTCTTCGCCTTTGAGCCACGCGTTGCCGCCCGACTCCATAGCGCGACGCACGCGCTCGGGGTCGCTCGTCACGCAATAGGCGTCATTGTCCCAAAAGTCATCACCCAAGCTGTAGACCTTCAGATAGGTATCATCGGTCTCTTGCTCCAAGTAGTCAGCCAAGCGAATAAGGGCGGCGTTATCGGTCGCATGCGAGGCTATCACCTCGCCGTCGACAAACATGACCTGGCCGTTGCAGAACGCACCGGTCGAGAAGCACTCGGAACGATTACGAAACATCCAGCCCATCGCGGAAGGCTGACGGCCCGAAACCGGGCCAAAGTGCAGGCCCGCCGCCTGCATGGCATGAATACCCTCGATGGCGTAGTCGCTGGCGCCGTCATGCCCGGCTGGAATCAACGTATCGTCCATATCGGTCAGCACAAGTTTAATCATAAGGCCCCCAGTCATTTTCACCGTATCCATTGTAGCGACCTGCCAATAAGGGACAGGTTTATTTTGGCAGGTTTTATCTGGGAAAATGCAACGCCCCAGTTGCCACCTGCCAAAATAAACCTGTCCCTTTTTGGCAGGTGCGCTAGTATAGGGAACAACAGATTCGATGCGGGAGTGCCGGCGGTGCAAACCACAAGGCTGAGAGGGCATGGGGCCCAATCCTTTGAACCTGTCAGTTAATGCTGGCGTAGGGAGCATGCCGCCTTTACAGGGGCGCTGTCTATGCACAGCGCCCCTTTTCTATGCCAAGGAGGCATGTGCAGTGATTGATTCGAAACAGCTTAAACAAAATGTGGTCAAGGCCGTGGAGGAGATTCGCGCCACCAACCCGATGGCCGGCTCCATCACCAACACGGTGACGATCGACTTTGTCGCCAACGCGCAGCTCGCCGTAGGCGGTTCGGCCGCCATGGTCTATCTGCCCGACGAGGGCGAGGCGCTCGTTGCCGGCGGCGGCGCCATCTATCTCAACATGGGCACGCTCTTCCCCATCTACGAGCAGACGATTCCCCGTGCGGCCAAGGCGGCACACGACGCCGGCAAGCCCTGGGTGCTCGATCCGGTGGGCCTGGGCATCGGTAGCCTGCGCACCCAGTTGGTAAACGAGCTCAAGCAGTACAAGCCCGCCATCGTGCGCGGCAACGCCTCCGAGATCATCGCGCTCGCCGGCCTGTGGGGTCTTGAAGGCGAGGCGGCTGACCTGAGCCGCGTGCGCGGTGTCGATACCACCGATACGGTCGACGCCGCCCGCGGCGCTGCCGTGGCACTCGCCCGCTACACCGGCGGCGCCGTAGTGGTCTCGGGCGAAGTCGACCTGATTACCGACGGCACGACCGTGGCCAAGTCCCACGGCGGCAGCCCGCTCATGTCCAAGATTACCGGCTGTGGCTGCTCGCAGGGCGGCGTCCTGGCCGTGTACGCTTGCGCCGCCGATCCGTTTACGGCAGCCATCTGCGGTACCGCTGTCTACAACGTTGCCGGCACGCGTGCCGCCGCTGTCGCTGATGCCCCGGCAAGCTTTAAGGTCGCCTTTATCGACGAACTCTACCGCGCGACCGCTCAGGATATTGCGAATAACCACCTCGAGCTCGAGGAGGCATAAGCCATGTCCGAACCCGCAACCGCTGCCGACATGAACACGCTCGTCGCCGTAGCCATCGCCCCGTGCGGCACAGGCGACGAGCTGTCCGCCGAGGTCGCCGAGGTCGTGCGCGTCATTCGCGAGAGCGGCCTTCCCAACCGCACCACCTCGATGTTCACCGAGATCGAGGGCGACTGGGACGAGGTCATGCAGGTCGTACGCGACGCAACCTTTGTGTTGGCAAGCAAGGGCATCCGCACCGAAGTCGTGCTCAAAGCCGATATTCGACCCGGTTTTACCGACACCATGACCGGCAAACTCGAGCGCATGGAAGCGCAGATCAAAAAGCAGGAGGAAGCACGATGAGCATCCACGACAACCTTGATATCTCGGCCTATCTGGTACTCGGCCCCGAAAACACGCTGGGACGTCCCGTGGGCGATGTGGTAGCGCAGGCGCTCGATGCCGGCTTTACCTGCATCCAGGTGCGCTCCAAGGTGGCAAGTGCCCGCGAGATCATCGCGCTGACGGGCGACGCCGCGCAGGCTATCGCTCGCGCCGGCAAGACCGGCAAGGTCGCCCTGCTTATCGACGACCGTCTGGACTGCGTACTCGCCGCACGCGAACAGGGTATCGCCGTCGACGGCGTGCATGTGGGCCAGAGCGATATTCCCGTCGAGGTCTGCCGCAAGCTTCTGGGCCCCGATGCCATCGTGGGCCTTTCGGCCCGTTGCGAGGAAATGCTCGAGTACGTCAAGACCGCCGACATGAGCCTAGTCGACTACCTGGGCATCGGCCCGCTCCACGAGACCGAGACCAAGCGCGACTGTGGACGCGCGGCAGATGGCTCCATCATCACCAAGAGCTTTGAGGACCTGGCCGCGCTCCATGAGGCAAGCCCCGTTCCCATCGTGGTCGGCGGCGGCGTCAAAAAAGCCGATCTGCCGCAGCTCAAGGCCACCGGCGTCGACGGCTTCTTTGTGGTGAGCGCCGTCTGCAGCGCTGACGACCCCCACGCCGCAGCCAAGGAGCTTGTCGACACCTGGCAGCAGGCATAGGCATAGGCCGAGCAGCTGATTCGCAGCCTCATATCTTCAATAGCGGAAAGCGCATCCCAGTTTGGACCTCCATTCTGGGATGCGCTTTCCATATAGAGAGTCAGCGGGAAACTGTGTCCCAGTCTAGACGTAGATTCCGGGATGCACTTTCCGGAATCCGCCGTCTGGGAAACTGTATCCCGTTCTGGGCGCAAATTCTGGGACACGCTTTCCGAAATCCGCCCAACGGGAAACTGTGTCCCAAACTACGGCGGGACTGCGGACGATTTCCTGGACCGCTAAATCGCGGCCATCCCCAGCGACGACCGGTAGTCGTCCGGTGTCGCGCCACCGAGCGCGTCGCTTGCCCGCTCGGAGTTGAAGCGCCCTATCCACGCGCCGAGGGCCTCGATGAACTCCCCGGGCGACCAGCCGGACCAGTCCCTCCCGTGGAAGAACTCCTTCTTGAGCAGGCCGAAGAAGCCCTCCATCGCGGCGTTGTCGGGGCTGCAGCCCTTGGCCGACATGCTCCTGACCAGGCCGTTCCGCTCGCATATCGATATCCAGCCCGGCCAGCGGTAGTGCACGCCGCGGTCGGAGTGGATCACGGGGCGCTCGCCGGGCGCCAGCCGGGAGCACGCGTCCGACAGCGTCGAGTTCGCGAGGTCGGCGTCCGGGCGCTCGCCCGCCCGCCAGGCGACGATCGAGGAGTCGAAGCAGTCCCTGATGGCGGACAGGTACACCTTGCGGCCCGTCGGCAGCCTGAACTCGGTTATGTCG